>JAUYLL010000049.1 GCA_030698375.1 Nocardioides sp.
CGCGAGCTCGCGGCGATCGGCCTGCCGAAGCGGGCGCTGTTCAGCACCACCATCGACAACCTGCCGATGACCTTCGGCCCCGCCGAGGTCGTGAGCGGCTGAACCTCCGTTACAGCGGCTCGGAGAGCCCGAGCAGCACGCGGGGGAGGACCTCCCCGAGCACGGTGTCGAGCGAGATGCCGCCGACGCCAAGGTGCTCGGTGCCCAGGCCGTGCAGGTAGAGGGCGACCAGGGTCTCCGAGATCTGGGTCAGCGGCAGCGCGGGGCGGCGGCCCAGCCGGGTGAGCGCGGCGCCGAGCACCTCGTCGACCTCGGAGCGGACCGCCTGCTCGGTCGCGACGTACGCAGACCGCACCTCCTCGTGGCGCAGGGCATGCAGCGTGAACTCCTCGTGCAGCAGGAACCAGGCACGGTCCGAGGGGGTGATGGTTCCGAGGATCGCGCCGATCGACTCCAGGGTGAAGTCGCTCTCCGGCAGCGACTCGATGGCGGTGCGGGCACTGGCGAGCAGGTCGCGGGACTGCCGGTCGACCACGGCGAGGAAGACCTCGTCGATGGTGGAGAAGTTCGAGTAGAACGCCCCACGGCTGAAGCCGGCGGCCTTGGTCAGCGAGTCCACGGTCACCCCGCCGAGCCCGTGCTCGGCGAAGACCCGCACCGCGGCGTCCAGCAGGCGGGTGCGGGTGTGCTCGCGGCGGCGGCGACCGGCGGCGGCAGTGGGCGGGACGCTGGGTGGGCCGCTCGAGGGGTCGACGGGTGCGGTCGCGGCGCGGCGGGACACGGCTCGGCTCCTTCCGCCGGGCGACGCCCGGTGCGAGGTGTGACGGAGACTACTGCGCAGAAGGATACGCATCCGTATTCGATACATTAATGTATCGAGCATGTCGACCGCCCTCTACCGCCTCGGCCACCTCGTCGCGCGGCGCGCTCGCCGGACCTTGCTGGCGTGGGGAGTGCTGCTCGTGCTGGTCGGGGCCGGCGCCGGTCTCGCCGGCGGCGAGCTCACCGACGACCTCAGCATCCCGGGCACCGAGAGCCAGGCCGGCATCGACGTCCTCGCCGACCGCTTCCCCGAGCTCGCCGGCACCGCGGGCCAGGTCCTCTTCACCGCCCCCGAGGGCGAGCAGGTCAGCGACCACCGGCGCGACGTGCGCGCGGTGGTGGCCCGGCTGGCCGACCTCGACGTCGTCCGCGTGGCCACCGACCCCTTCGACACCAGCGCGCCCGGGGACACCGACCTGGCGATCTCCGACGACGGCCGGCGGGCGCTCTCCCAGGTCCAGCTCGGCGTCACCCTCGAGGAGGTCGACGACACCACCCTCGCGGCGCTCGAGGACGCAGCGCTCTCGCTGCCCGAGGAGTCCGACCTCCGGGTCGACCTCGGCGGCCAGGTCTTCGCCAGCACCTCGACCCCCCTCTCGGCCACCGAGGCCATCGGTGTGGTCGTCGCGCTGCTCGTGCTCACCCTGACGCTCGGCTCGCTGCTGGCCGCCGGCATCCCGATCCTCACCGCGGTCCTCGGGGTGGGGGTGGCCATGGCCGGGCTGCTGCTGATGGCGGCCTTCACCACGATCAACTCCACGACCCCCACGCTGGCGCTGATGATCGGGCTCGCGGTCGGCATCGACTATGCCTTGTTCATCGTCTCCCGGCACCGGGCCCACCTGCGCGAGGGCATGGCGGTGCCCGAGGCCGTCGCGCGGTCGTTGGCCACCGCGGGCAGCGCCGTCGTGTTCGCCGGGGTCACCGTCGTCATCGCGCTGTGCGGCCTGGTCGTCGCGCGCATCCCGTTCCTCACCGTCATGGGTCTCGCCGCGGCCGCGGCGGTCACCATCGCGGTCCTCATCGCCCTCACCGCCACCCCTGCCGTCCTCGCGCTCGCCGGGGAGCGGCTGCGCCCCTCCGAGCGGTCCCGGTCCCGGTCCCGGACGCAGCCGCGCACGGTCGTGGCCAGCTGGTGGGTCCGCGCGGTCACCGCCCGGCCGGTGCTCGTCCTCGGCGTCGGTGTCATCGCGCTGCTGGCGCTCGCCGTCCCCGCCAAGGACCTCGCGCTCGGGCTCCCCGACAACGGCACCGCCGCCCCCGACGCCCCCGAGCGGATCACCTACGACCTCGTCGCGGAGTCCTTCGGGCCGGGCTTCACGGGCCCGCTCCTGGTGACCGTCGACATCATCCGCACCACCGACCCGATCGGGGTGATGGACTCCCTGGGGGAGGACCTCGCCGCCCTCGACGGCGTCGCCGCGGTCGCCCTCACGACCCCCAACCGCAGCGCCGACCTCGGCATCGTGCAGGTGGTCCCGGAGACCGCACAGGCCGACCCTGAGACCGCCGAGCTGGTGCGCGCGATCCGGGCCCTGGCGCCCGAGCTCGAGGAGACCTACGACATCACGCAGCTGCGGGTCACCGGCCAGACCGCGGTCACCATCGACATCTCCGACCGGCTCAGCGACGCCCTGCTGCCCTTCGGCGTCGTGGTGGTGGGGCTCTCGCTGCTCCTGCTGCTCGTGGTCTTCCGCTCGATCGCGGTCCCGCTCAAGGCCACGGCCGGCTACCTGCTCTCGGTGTTGGCGTCCTTCGGCGCCGTGGTGCTCGTCTTCCAGCACGGCGTCGGGGCCGACCTCATCGACGTCACCCGCACCGGGCCGGTCGTCTCGTTCCTGCCGATCATTCTCATGGGCGTGCTGTTCGGCCTGGCGATGGACTATGAGGTCTTCCTCGTCTCCCGGATGCGCGAGGACTTCGTCCACGGCGGCGACGCCCGCGCGGCGATCACCGAGGGCTTCGTCGCCAACGCCCGGGTGGTGGCCGCCGCAGCGGTCATCATGATCAGCGTCTTCGCGGCGTTCGTGCCGCACGCCGACGCCGCGGTGAAACCGATCGCGTTCGGGCTGGCAGTCGGGGTCTTCGTCGACGCGTTCGTCGTTCGGATGACGCTCGTGCCGGCCGTGCTGGCGCTCCTGGGCGACCGGGCCTGGGCGCTGCCGCGCTGGCTGGACCGCCGGCTCCCGGTCCTCGACGTCGAGGGCACCGGGGTCGAGGTGCATGTCGCCCACCGTGACTGGGTCGCCGAGCACGGTGCCGTCGCGGTCCGCGCCGAGGGCCTCGAGGTGCGCGACGACGCCGACCAGCTCCTGCTCGTCGGTGCGCAGCAGCTGGTCCGGCCCGGCCGGGTGGCCGCGGTCACCGGCGGCGAGCGCCTGCACCGCCGGGCGCTGCTGGCGGCCTACGCCGGGCGCCTCCCGGTGGCCGGGGGGATCCTCGTCGTGGGTGACCGGGTGCTGCCCGGCGAGGCGGCCGCCGTACGCCGGTCGGCGACGTTCTTCGCCCGCTTCCCCGCCCGCCACGCCCTCCTGTCCTGGGCCGAGGACGCGCCCGAGGACTGCCTGCTGCTCGTCGACGGCGTGGACGCCTTCGACGGTGTCGTCGACGACGCCGACGTGCGCGCCCGTTGGGAGCTGCTCGACCGGATCGCCGATGCCGGTGTCACCGTGGTCGCCGCCGCCGGCACGCCACCCCCCGCAGACCTGGTGCCCGAGGCGTCCCGCCTCGACCTGGCGCCGTACGCCCGCCCCGTCGGAGTGCCGGTGACCCCGGCCTCGGCCGGAGCCGCCACCGGAGGTGCCCGATGAACCCGCTGCCGATCTGGGTGACCCGCGTGCTCGTGGGCACGCTCGCGGTCCCCGCGCTCTTCGGAGCGCTCGTGCTCTGGTCCTTCGGCGACCGCGACGACCGGATCGAGCAGGTGCCCGCCGCGGTGGTGAACCTCGACAAGCCCGTCGAGCAGGGCGAGGGCAAGGACGCCCAGATCGTGTACGCCGGGCGGCTGCTGGCCGCCGAGCTCACCTCGCCGGCGCGCGAGGAGGACCGCACCCTCGGCTGGGAGCTGGCGGACAACGAGGAGGCACTGAAGGGGCTGGAGGACGGCGACTACCACGCCGTCGTCGTCATCCCCGAGGACTTCTCGAGCACGCTTGCCGGAATCGCCGGTCGCGACCCCAACGCCGCCGAGATCGTGGTGCGCAGCAACGACGCCACCAGCCCGCTGGTGGCCCAGGTCAGCGACCAGATCGGCACCATCGCCTCCGCCCGCCTGGGTCGGTTCATCACCGCCCGCTACCTCGAGGGCGTCTTCGCCGAAACCGGCGGGCTGGCCAAGCGGCTCGGCACCGCCTCCGATGCCGCCGGCCGCATCGCCGGTGGTGTGGGCGAGCTCGGCCAGGGCGCGGCGCAGGCCGGGGACGGTGCTCAGGAGCTCGCCACCGGGCTCGGCCAGCTCGACGAGGGCGCCGGCCGGCTCTCCGGTGGTGCCGGCGAGCTGGCCGACGGTGCCGGAGCCCTCGCCGGCGGTGCCGGCGAGCTCGCCGACGGGGCCGCCCGACTCGACGACGGAGCGGGCCAGCTGGCGCAGGGGCTGGGCCAGCTCTCCCGCCAGACCCGCACCCTGCCCGAGGACTCGCGCGCGCTGGCCAACGGCGCCGGGCAGGTCGCCGACGGCGTCGACGTCTACGCCGACCTCGTGGCCGACTGGGCCCAGGCCTGTCGCACCCGCCCGCTGACCAGCGCCCAGCACCCCCGGCTGTGCTTCATCTCGACCCAGGCCGCCGGCGAGGGCGGGCAGCAGGCCGCGCAGCTCAAGGCGGGCGCACGCCGGGTGGCCGACGGCACCGGCGAGCTCGCCGACGCAGCTCCGGAGCTGCGGGACGGCATCGGCCGACTCAGCAGCGGCTCCCGCGAGCTGGCCGACGGCACCGGGGAGCTCGCGGACGGTGCGTCCGCGCTCGCCACCGGGGGGCGCGAGCTCGCGGGTGGTGCCCGGGCGCTGGGCGACGGTGCGTCCGAGCTGGCAGTCGGGGCAGGCGCGGCGGGCACGGGTGCGCAGGAGCTGGCGTCGGGTGTCGGCCAGCTGCGCGACGGCGCGGGCCGGCTCGAGGGCGGGTCCACCCGGCTCGCCGACGGGCTCGCCGAGGGTGCCGCGCAGGTGCCCGGACAGGACCCCGACGAGGCCGATGCCATGGCCGAGGTGGTGAGCCAGCCGGTGCGCAGCGCCAGCAACCGGCTCGGGGAGCCCGTCGACCTGCGCACCTCGCTCGCCCCCGCGGCGCTCGCGCTCGCACTCTGGCTGGGTGCCTTCGTGATCTTCCTGGTCCGTCCCGCGCTCCCGCAGGAGCTCGCCGAGCGTGCCGGGCCGGCGTACCGGGTGGTGCTGGGGGGCCTGCGGCCGGCCCTGCTCCTCGCCGTCGGCCAGGCGGTGGTGCTGGTGGCCGCCGTGCTCGCGCTCGGCGTGAGCCCGCGCTCCGGGCTCGGGCTGGTGGCCGCCGTCCTGCTCGGCGTGGCGGTCTTCACCGTGGTCAACCAGGCGTTCGTGGCGGTCTCCGGGCCGCGGCGGGGGTGGATCGCGATCATCGTCTTCACCGCGGTGCAGGTCGTCACGCTCGGCGGACTGGTGCCGGTGGAGACCGCGCCGGCACCGCTGGCCGCCCTCGACGGGCTGCTCCCGGTCTCGGCGCTCGCCCGACTGCTCGACCCCACGCTCGTCACCGGAGCGCCGACCGGCGTCGGCGGGTCGGTGGCCGTGCTGGTGCTGTGGGGGCTGGCCGCAGTGGCGGTGTGCGTCGTCGCCGCCCGGCGGTGCCAGCAGGTGCGCGTCGCGGACCTGCGACGCGACCTCCCCGCGCCGCTCGCGAGCGCCTCCCGCGGCTGATCCGCAGCGGTCCCTCAAGGTTGGCGCAAGAACCGGTCGGTTCCCTTGTCCGGGCCCGGTCCGGCGCCGATGCTCGGGAGCGTAGGACGTGCTGCGGACCAACGGGAGACATCCCCCTCGGACGCGCAGGCGCGGTCGTGGAGGGCGATCGTGCCTGCGCCAGCAGTCCGCTCGAGGGAGGGATCGGGGATGCGCGCTGCGCTGGTGGTCGAGGACGACCCCGACATCGGCGCGCTGCTGGAGCTGGTGCTCGAGCAGGCGGGCTTCGAGGTGCACACCGCCACCGATGGCAACGACGCGCTGACGAAGTTCGCTGAGCTGTCGCCCGAGCTGGTGACTCTCGACCTGTCGCTGCCCGGGGTGGACGGTATGGAGGTCTGTCGGCGGATCCGCCGGACGAGCTCGGCGTACCTCATCATGCTGACCGCGCGGCACGAGGAGGTCGACCGGTTGATGGGCCTGGAGATCGGCGCCGACGACTACATGACCAAGCCGTTCTCGTTGCGTGAGCTGAGCGCGCGGGTGGCGGCGCTGTACCGGCGGCCGGCCGCGATGGGTGACCTGGCGGTCCCCCCCGAGACCGGCGGTGACGCGGACGAGATCGACTGCGGTGGCGGGCTGGTGCTGTCGACGTCGAGGCGCGAGGCGCGGTTGTCGGGGGGCGCGGTCCCGCTCACCCGCACCGAGTACGACCTGCTGGAGCGGATGGCCCGGCACCCCGGCACCGCCCAGGACCGACGCACCCTCGTCCAGCACGTCTGGCGCGGCGAGCAGTCGCCGTCGGGCCACCTCGTCGACGTGCACGTGGCCAACCTGCGGCGCAAGCTCGCCGGGCACGCCGGCAGCGCGCCGTGGATCCAGACCGTGCGGGGCATCGGCTACCGGTTCGACCGGGCCCAGTAGTCGGCTGCAGCTGCGGGTCCGGTCGACGGTCGCGTGATAGGCACGAGGCTGTGCGGATGTTCGTCACGGCCCTGCCGCCGGAGGACGTGGTCGAGGACCTCGACGCCTTCTGGGAGCCGCGGCGAGCCGACCCGTCCGCCCGGGGCGTGCGCTGGACCCGGCCCGAGCAGTGGCACCTGACCCTGGCGTTCTGCGCAGCCGTCCCCGACCGGGCCCTCGACGGGTTCATCGAGGGCCTCGCCGCGGCCGCCGCGCGTCGGCGGGCGTTCGCGCTGCGGGTCGCGGGCGGGGGTGCGTTCCCGGACGCCGTCGCCGCGAAGGTGCTGTGGGCCGGGGTGGCGGATGC
>JAUYLL010000005.1 GCA_030698375.1 Nocardioides sp.
ATGAGCTCGTCGGTGGCGCCGAGGTAGTCGGAGAGGTCGTCGGTGGCCGCATCCGGGACGACCGAGCGCGGCTCGGCGAGGAGGGAGGAGGTCGCGGCCGCCGCCGTGGCAGCCATCCGCCCGCTGTCGACGTGCAGGCCGGTGACGAGCTCGGTCATCTGCGAGGCTGCCACCAGGGTGCGCCGGGAGAGGGCCGCCACGGCCGTCCACTCGGTGTGCCAGGAACCGTCCGGGCGCTCGTCGACGGCCTCGGTGCTCGCGAGGTGGAGCTGGGCGCCGAGCATCGGCGCGGTCAGTGAGGCCCGGCGTACCAGGACCGCGAGCACGGGGTTGGCCTTGTGCGGCATCGTCGAGGAGCCGCCACGTCCGGCCGGCTCCGCGAGCTCGCCGATCTCGGGACGGCTCAGCACGAGGACGTCGTTGGCGATCCGTCCCCACACGTCGCAGGCGCCGACGAGGGCGTCCCCGAGACGTGCGACGGGGGCCCGGGACGTGTGCCAGGGACGGCTCTCGTCGAGCCCGAGGGCCGTGGTCGTCCCGGCCACGACGGCCAGCGCCGTCCCGACCGGGTCGTCGGCGCCGCTCCTGCGGGCCAGCTCCACGGTGGCGGCCAGCGTGCCGGCCGCCCCGCCGAGCTGCGCGGGAGTGCGTACGCCGCGCAGCTGCTCGCGTGCGTCGAGCAGGCCGCCGAGCCACAACGCGGCCTTGAGGCCGAACGTGATCGGCACGGCGTGCTGGGTGAGGGTGCGGCCGGCCATCACGGTGTCCCGGTGCTCCTCGACGAGCTGGACCAGCGCGGTCACCTGCTGGTCGACCTCCCGGGAGACCCGGGTGATCGCCTCCCGGGCACAGGCCATCAGGGCGCAGTCCACCACGTCCTGGCTGGTCAGGCCGCGGTGCAGCCACTCGCGGGTGGCCGACGTGGCAGCCCGGTCGCGCAGGAGCCTCAGCAGGGGCATCGCCGGGTTCCCGCCCGACTCGGCTGCCGCGGAGATCCCCGCGATGTCGTCGGCTCCGACCAGCCCGGTCAGATCCGTTCCGGCCGCGGCCGGTGCGACGCCGGCGGCCACGAGGGCGGCGAGCCAGGCACCCTCCGTGCGCACCATCGCGTCGAGGAAGGCCGCGGAGGAGAAGACCTCAGCCGCCCGTTCGTCGCCGGGCCAGAAGAGGTCAGCCATGGGTCAGGAACACCGTCTCGCGGTCGCCCTGCAGGATGACGTCGAACACGAAACCGGTGGCGTCGGGCGTGGCGACCAGGGTGTCGCGCCGGTCCGGCGGCAGCGACGCGAGGAGCGGGTCGTGGGTGAGATCGGCGCCGGGCACCGGCAGGTAGACCCGGGTGAAGAGGCGGTTCAGCAGCCCGCGCGCGAAGACCGTCATCGCGATGAACGGCGCCCGGTGGTCGGCGGCACCGGGGACGACCGTCGTGAAGGCGTAGCGGCCGGTGTCGTCGGTCGGTGTCCGTCCCCAACCGGTGAACGTCCAGCCGTCCCGGCGCAATGATCCGGGCTCCCGGGCGACGGCGCCGTCCGCGTCCGCCTGCCAGATCTCGAGCAGCGCGTCCGGCACGGGCCGGCCCTCGCCGTCGAGGACGCGGCCGTGCAGCCGGACCGCCTGCGGGTGGCTCAGCGGGACGAGCCGGTCGCCGTCGGGGAACGGGAGCGCGTAGCCGTAGAACGGGCCGATCGTCTGGCCGGGGGTGGCAGCGGGACTCACTGGTGCACCATCCTCTTGTCAGTGGCTCCAGATGGGTTGCTGATGCACCCCTGGTCCCCACCGGACCATCGCCACGTGCGCTCGACCTTCGAGGTCCAGCATGAGTTCTGCGAGGTCCGGTGGCCCAGGACCCCCAGACCGGCTACAGGGCTATGCGCCAGCGAGCGCCGATCAGTGAGCGACCGGCTGCGGGATCCCGGGACCACCGGGTGTTCTCTCACTGCGTCAACAGCGAGGAAACAACCATGAGTGTCACCCCTGCGGCCACTCCGGCGCGAGTCTGCGCCGGTATCGACTGGGCCAGCGTCGACCACGCAATCTGCATCCTCGATCTCGATGGCACGGTCCTGGAGCGGTTCTTCGTGGTCCACGACGGCGCCGGCCTCAAGACCCTGGTCCGGCGTCTGCTGAGGGCCGGGGTCGAGGAGGTCGGTATCGAACGCGGTGATGGGCCCCTCGTCGATGCCCTCCTCCAGGCTGGCCTCACGGTCCTGGTCATCGCCCCGGGCCAGGTCAAGAACCTGCGCTCGCGCTACGGCTCGGCCGGCAACAAGGACGACCGCTTCGACGCCTACGTCCTGGCCGACGTCGTGCGCACCGACCGTACCCGGCTGCGGCCCCTGGTCCGCGACAGCGCGGCCACCACCGCGATGCGCACCACCGTGCGGGCCCGACGCGACCTGGTCGAGCACCGGGTCGCCGCCGCGAACCAGCTCCGCGCGCACCTCCAGCTGGTGTTCCCCGCCGCGGCCAGCCTGTTCGCCGACATCGACTCCGCGATCACCTTGACGTTCCTGGAGCGGTTCACCACCCAGACCCAGGCCGACTGGCTCTCGCCCACCCGGCTCGGCACCTGGCTGCGCGGTGTCAGTTACAGCGGGCGCACCGACCCGGAGGTCCTGCACGCCAGGCTGCTCGCAGCACCCCGCGGATCCACCGGCACCGACGCCGACACCCACGCCGCCACGACCAAGGCCTACGTGGCGTTGCTGCGGGTCCTCAACACCCAGATCGCCGCGCTCGAGGACAACCTCACTGCCCAGCTCACCACCCACCCCGACACCCACATCTTCGCGTCCCTGCCAAGGGCCAAGACGCTGCGGGTCGCCAGGCTGATCGCAGAGATCGGCGATGCCCGCGGTAAGTTCCCCACCGCCGACTCCCTGGCCGCGCTGGCCGGCGTCGCGCCCTCGACCCGCCAGTCCGGAAAGGTCAAGGCCGTCACGTTCCGCTGGGGATGCAACAAACAACTCCGCGATGCCCTGTGCGACTTTGCCGGCGACTCCCGCCACGACAACCCCTGGGCCGCCGACCTCTACAACCGTGCCATCGCCCGCGGCCACGACCACCCGCACGCCGTACGCATCCTCGGACGAGCCTGGGCACACGTGCTCTGGCACTGCTGGCACGAAGGCCTCAGCTACGACCCCAGCCAACATCGAGCGCTCCAGAACATCCTCGCCAACAGCACCCACAAGGCAGCTTGATCGGTCAGGGGTAGACACAGGGCAACTCATGTGGCCTCCTCCTCGTCCAGCGGCGTGCGGTGGCTGCCGGTGAGCACGATGTCCCAGACGTAGCCGGTGGCCCACTCGTGGCTGGTCATGTTGTGGTCGTAGGTCGCGACCAGACGGTCCCGGGCGGCCGGGTCGACGATCGACTGGTAGATCGGGTCGAGCGCGAACAGGGGATCCCCGGGGAAGTACATCTGGGTGACCATACGTTGCGTGAACTCGCTCCCGAAGAGGGAGAAGTGCACGTGCGCGGGGCGCCACGCGTTGTAGTGGTTCTTCCACGGGTAGGGGCCGGGCTTGATCGTGGTGAAGCGGTAGTGGCCCTCTGCATCGGTGAGGGTCCGCCCGACGCCGGTGAAGTGCGGGTCGATCGGGGCGGGGTGCTGGTCGCGCGCCTGCTGCGCGGCTCGACGGAAAAATTGCGCGCCCAGCTTCTCGCCCTCCCCGGCGTCGGCCCCGAAACGGCCGACTCCATTCTGCTCTACGCCGCCGGCCGCCCCGTCTTCGTCATCGACGCCTACACGCGCCGCGTGCTCGCGCGCCATGGCCTTGCCCACGAAAACTCCTCCTACGACGACCTGCAAGATTTCTTCCATC
>JAUYLL010000052.1 GCA_030698375.1 Nocardioides sp.
CTCTCCGGAGGAGAGCGCCAGCGCGTCTCCCTCGCCAGGGCGCTGGCGATCTCCCCACGGCTGCTTCTTCTCGACGAGCCGCTCGCCGCCCTCGACGTCCGGGTCGCGACCGCGCTGCGGGTCGAGCTGGCCCAGCACCTCGCGGCGTACGACGGGGTCTGCGTCCTGGTGACCCACGACGCCCTGGACGCGCTGACCCTCGCCACGCGGGTCGTCGTGCTCGACGACGGCCACGTCGCCCAGGAGGGCACGCCGGCCGAGGTGTCGCGGCATCCGCAGACCGCGCATGTGGCCCGCCTGGTCGGTCTCAACGTGCTGCACGGCCGCGGGGAGGCAGACCGCGTGGTGCTCCCCGGCGGCACGGCGGTGGTCGTGGTGGAGGCGCCCACCGGGCCCGCGCTCGTGGCGTTCCCACCCACCGCGGTCGGTCTCGGACGGGAGAAGCCGACCGGGTCGGCGCGGAACCGGTGGCGGTGCGAGGTGCGCTCGCTCGCGCCGCACGGCGGTGCCCTCCGGGTGCAGCTCGCGCTGGCCGGTGAGGAGCAGGACCTCATCGCCGACGTCACCCCGCACGCCGCGACCGACCTGGGCCTGGTGCCGGGGGTGGCGGTGTGGGCGAGCGTCAAGGCCACCGAGGTCACGCCGTACGCCGAGCGGTCGGCGCCGGGGACCGGGTCCGGCGACCGATAGGGTGCGGCCATGTCGCAGGAGCAGCCGGAGACCATGAAGCCCGCCGACCTCACCGTCGGCGTCCACGCCCCGGACCGGAACCTGGCCCTCGAGCTGGTGCGGGTCACCGAGGCCGCCGCGATGGCCGCCGGGCGCTGGGTCGGTCGCGGCGACAAGAACGGCGCCGACGGCGTTGCGGTGCACGCGATGCGCACCCTGATCTCGACCGTGGGCATGCAGGGCACCGTCGTCATCGGCGAGGGCGAGAAGGACAACGCCCCGATGCTCTACAACGGCGAGGTCGTCGGCGACGGCACCGGCCCGGAGTGCGACGTCGCGGTCGACCCGATCGACGGCACCACACTGACCGCCAAGGGGATGACCAACGCGGTCTCCGTCCTCGCCGTCGGGCCCCGCGGCTCCATGTACGACCCGTCCGCGGTGTTCTACATGGAGAAGCTGGTCGTCGGGCACGAGGCCGCCCACGTCGTCGACATCCGCAATCCGGTGGCCGAGAACATCCGCCAGGTCGCCAAGGCGAAGGGCTCCCAGAGCGAGGACGTCACCGTCTGCCTGCTCGACCGGCCCCGCCACCAGCAGCTGGTCGAGGAGATCCGGGCGACCGGCGCCCGGATCAAGTTCATCACCGACGGTGACGTCGCCGGCGCGATCATGGCCGCGCGACCCGACACCGGCGTCGACATGCTCATGGGCGTGGGCGGTACCCCCGAGGGCATCATCACCGCCTGCGCGATGAAGTCCCTCGACGGGACCATCCAGGGCCGGCTGTGGCCCACCGACGACGCCGAGCGGCAGCGCGCCCTCGACGCCGGCCTCGAGCTCGACCCCGACCACGTCCTCACCACCGACGACCTGGTCAAGGGCGACGACGTCTTCTTCGTCGCCACCGGCATCACCGACGGCGAGCTCATGAAGGGCGTCCGGTACTACGCCGGGGGCGCGACCACCCACTCGCTGGTGATGCGCTCGCGCAGCGGCACCATCCGCTCCATCACCTCCGAGCACAAGCTCGCCAAGCTGCGCGCCTACGCCGCGGTCGACTTCAACGGCTGATCCGGTGCGCGCGGGCTCCGCGGTCCCAGTCGTCGTCGTCGGCGAGGCGCTCGTCGACGTCGTGCTGCGCTCGGACGGTGGCCGCCACGAGGCCCCAGGCGGGTCCCCCCTGAACGTCGCCGTCGGCCTCGCCCGGCTCGGGGTCCCGACCACCCTGCTGACCACCCTCGGCGACGACGCGTACGGCGGCCTGGTTCGGGACCACCTCGCGGCCTCCGGCGTGCAGACGGTGGCCTCCCCACAGTCCGTCACGAGCACCGCCACGGCCCGCCTCGACGCCGACGGCCAGGCGACCTACGACTTCGCGCTGTCCTGGGACCTGCCGGCGCTCCCGCTCCCCGAGGCCGCGCTCTTCCACTGCGGGTCCCTGGCCGCCTTCCTCGCGCCCGGGTCAGCCACCGTGGACGCCCTGCTGGACCAGGCCGTGGCCCGGGGCATGGTCACGACGTTCGACCCCAACGTCCGCGCCGACCTGCTCGGGTCGCCGGCCGCGACCTGGGCGCGCACCCGGGCCGTCGCCGCGCGCTGCGACCTGGTGAAGCTCAGCGACGAGGACGCCCGCCACCTGGCCGCGGGGTTGCCGGCGGAGGACCGCACGGAGGACCCCGTGCGCGACGTGGCGAGCGCCCTGCGCGGTGGGCGCACCCAGGTGGTCGTGGTCACCGAGGGGTCTCGGGGTCCGTACGCCCACGGTCGCGCGGAGGGGGTCCGGCTGCGTCCCGGCCCCGAGGTCCCGGTCGCCGACACGGTCGGCGCAGGAGACTCCTTCATGGCCGCGCTGCTCGCGGTGCTGGCCGGTCGCCGGTCCGAGGGGCTGGACGCCCTGCCGCCCGACGAGGAGCTCGGTGGGCTGCTCGCCGCCGCCGATGCCGCGGCGAGGGTGACCGTGACGCGTCCCGGAGCCGATCCGCCGTGGCGGCACGAGCTTCCCGCGGGCTGGCCGCTGCCAGCGGCGGGGTCAGCCGACGTGCGCTGAGCGCAGCGCGGTGGGGGCCGGCTCGGGGTGCGGCTCGGTGACCTCGAAGGAGGCCACCGCACGGGAGACCTCCGCGAACGCCCGCGGGTCCAGGATCATCCCCAGGTGGCTGGCCCAGACCTCGACAGGATCCGCCGCGGGGTCGATGCAGCCACGCCAGTCGACGATCCCGTCGCGGCGGGAATAGATCGAGGTGAACCCGACACCGTCGGGCAGCGGCACCCGCGAGTCGGCGAAGCTCTGCTCGGCGCACGGGCCCGCCACGCACTCGTCGCGCATCAGGTTGCCGACGCCCAGTCGGCCGAGGGCGAGCAACACCTTGAGGTCCCACATGAGGACCCGGTGGACCGCGGCGGGCGCGAGCATCGGGCTGCCCATGGTGACGATCCCGGAGACCAGGTCGGGGCGCCGAGCAGCCAGGCCGCGAGCGATCATCCCGCCGAGGCTGTGGCCGACGATCGCGACCTTGCGGTTGCGTCGCAGCGCGATCGACTCGATGCGGTGCTCCAGCAGGTCGGTGGCATCGCGGGTGCAGCCGATGTTGGCCCGGAACTGCGCGCCGTAGGTGCGGTAGCCCTCGTCGCGCAGGTTCTGCCCGAGGAGCCGCAGGGTGGAGTCCCCCGCCATGAAGCCGGGGATCAGCACGACCGGATGCCCGGCCCGTCCCGACGCCCGCTCGATGTAGGGCGTGGCCCGCCGCACGCGGGACGCGGCCCGCCGCTGGGCCACGTAGTGACCCATCTCGATCACCGACCCCTCGCGCACGAGGGCGCGCAACCCGCGTGGACCGGTGAAACCCTCCGGGAGGAACTGGGCTCCGATCGGGTTGCTCATGTCCTCGAGGCTACCCCTGTGTGGCGCAGGTCACGCATCGACCCACAGGCGGTGGTTGAGAAGACAACCGTCGGTACGCTGACAGCATGACTGTCTCCGAGGAGCTCGTCGCGCCGCTGACGACCGGCGTCGACCTGTGCTACCAGACCTTCGGGGACCCCGACGGCGACCCGCTGCTGCTGGTGATGGGGCTGGGCGGGCCGATGAACTGGTGGCCCACCGCCTTCTGCGAGGACCTCGCCGAGCGTGGTTTCCACGTCGTGCGCTACGACAACCGCGACACCGGCCGGTCCACCGTGCTCACCGAGCGCGTGGGTCGCAGCACCCTCGTCCGCGCCTTCCTCGGCCGGCGGGTCCGGGTGCCGTACGGCATCCCGCACTTCGCCGCCGACGCCGCCGCACTCATGGACCACCTGGGCTGGGACGCCGCCCACGTCGCCGGGGTGTCGATGGGCGGGATGATCGCCCAGACCCTGGCCGTCGAGCACCCCGCCCGGGTGCGCAGCCTGACCTCGATCATGTCCTCGACCGGGCGCAAGACTGTCGGCTGGCAGGACCCGCGCCTGATCCCGGTGCTCATGGCGCCGCGCAAGGAGGGCCGCGAGGCGTACGTCGAGGGGTCGGTCCGGATGGCCGCTCTCATTGGGTCCCCGGGCTACCGCGAGCCCGAGGAGGTCACCCGGGCCCGGGGCGCGGAGACCTGGGAGCGCGGTGTCCACAACGCCGGCGTGCTGCGCCACATGCTCGCGGTCATCACCCAGCCCGACCGCACCCAGCGGCTGCGGGCGCAGCGGGCCCCCACGCTGGTGGTGCACGGGCTCGCCGACCGCATGGTGCACGTCTCCGGAGGTCGGGCCACCGCCGCCGCCGTCCCGGGCGCCGAGCTGCTCACCATCGACGCCATGGGTCACGACCTGCCGACAGGGTTGTTTGACACCTTCGCGTCGGGCATCCGGCGGACCGCGGACCGGGCCGTCAGCGGCCCCTGAGCAGGCGCTTCTTCTTCTCCCCCGGCATCGGCCGGCGGGTGACGTCGACCGCGCCCATAAGGGCCATGCCCTTCACCCGCACCGTCGGCGACCCCGCGTGCAGCTCGGCCTCGACCCGGTGGCGCCCTTCACCGAAGGTGCCCATGATCCCCACGCCCTCGCAGACGATCCGGGTCTGGGCGTTGACGTAGATGTCGATGCCGGCCATCACCGCGTTGGCGATGATGACGATCTCGGGGCCGGAGAAGATCGCCTGCCGCAGGTCGATGGTCGCCCCGGCCATCAGGGTGAACACGGTGTGCCGCTCGGGCACCACCCACACACCCTTGCGAACCACCTCGCCCATGACCGAGAACGAGGAGTCGTAGGTCGGCTCCAGGCCGGTGCCCAGCGGGACAGGGACGGTCCCGGGTCGCGGGACCGGCAGGTGCGCACCGCCGAGCGGAAGGTCGGCCGTCAGCGGGACCAGGTCGCCGTACGTCTTGGCGGCGTAGGTCTGCTCGAGCCGCTCCTCGAGCTCCTCGAGGTCGATGCGCCCCTCCCCCGCGGCCTCACGCAGACGCTCCGCCACGTCGTGACGGTCGGCGTCGGAGATGCGCAGATGGTCGTGCGGGCCGGGCATGGTCTCAGCCTAACCGGGGGCGGCAGCAGCCCGGCACCTGCTCGATTAGGCTCCGCAGCCATGACCGACCAGCCCCCGTTCCTCTACTCCGACCTGCTGCCGACGGGGGCCGACCCGACGCCGTACCGACTGCTCACCACCGAGGGCGTCAGCACCGTGGAGGCCGGCGGCCGGACCTTCCTGCAGGTCGCCCCGGAGGCGCTGCGCACGCTGACCGCCGAGGCCATGCACGACATCGCGCACTTCCTGCGGCCCGCGCACCTGGCCCAGCTGCGGCGGATCATCGACGACCCGGAGGCCTCCGGCAACGACCGGTTCGTGGCCACCGACCTGCTCAAGAACGTCAACATCTCCGCCGGTGGCGTGCTGCCGATGTGCCAGGACACCGGCACCGCGATCGTGATGGGCAAGAAGTCCGAGGGCGTGCTGACTGGCGTCGACGACGCCGAGTGGATCAGCCGGGGCGTGCACGACGCCTACACGCGCCTCAACCTGCGCTACTCCCAGCTGGCTCCCCTGACCATGTGGGAGGAGCGCAACACCGGCTCGAACCTGCCGGCCCAGATCGAGCTCTACTCCACCCCGGGCACCGACGACCCGGCCTACAAGTTCCTCTTCATGGCCAAGGGCGGCGGCTCGGCCAACAAGTCGTTCCTCTACCAGGAGACCAAGGCCGTCCTGAACCCCCAGCGGATGCTGGAGTTCCTCGACGAGAAGATCCGCTCGCTCGGCACGGCCGCCTGCCCGCCGTACCACCTGGCGGTCGTCGTCGGCGGCACGTCGGCGGAGTTCGCCCTGAAGACCGCGAAGTACGCCTCGGCCCACTACCTCGACCACCTCCCCACCGAGGGGTCGATGAGCGCCCACGGGTTCCGCGACCTCGAGCTCGAGGAGCAGGTCTTCAAGCTCACCCAGGACTTCGGCATCGGCGCCCAGTTCGGCGGCAAGTACTTCTGCCACGACGTGCGCGTGGTGCGGCTGCCCCGGCACGGCGCCTCCTGCCCGGTCGCGATCGCGGTGTCGTGCTCGGCCGACCGGCAGGCCCTGGCGAAGATCACCGCGGAGGGCGTCTTCCTCGAGGAGCTCGAGCGCGATCCCGCGAAGTACCTGCCCGACACTACCGACGAGAAGCTCAGCGTCTCCGGCGGTGACGAGGTGGTCCGCATCGACCTCACCCGGCCGATGCCCGAGATCCTCGCCGCGCTGCGCAGGCACCCCGTGAAGACCCGGCTCTCGCTGACCGGCCCGCTCGTGGTCGCCCGCGACATCGCCCACGCCAAGATCAAGGAGCGCCTCGACGCCGGCGAGGAGATGCCGCAGTACCTCAAGGACCACCCCGTCTACTACGCCGGCCCGGCCAAGACGCCGGAGGGCTACGCGTCCGGGTCCTTCGGCCCGACGACCGCCGGCCGGATGGACTCCTACGTCGACCAGTTCCAGGCCGCCGGCGGCTCGCTGGTGATGCTGGCGAAGGGCAACCGCTCGGCCAAGGTCACCCAGGCCTGCCAGGCCCACGGTGGCTTCTACCTCGGCTCCATCGGCGGGCCGGCCGCCCGGCTGGCCCAGGACTGCATCAAGCACGTCGAGGTCCTCGAGTACGAGGAGCTCGGCATGGAGGCGGTTTGGAAGATCGAGGTCGAGGACTTCCCCGCCTTCATCGTCGTCGACGACCAGGGCAACGACTTCTTCGCCGAGACCCAGAAGCCCATCGCCCTGACGGTGCGCACCCGCTCGGCCGAGCGGCTCTGAGAGTGACGGGCTGAACTGGGTACGCTGTCCCGCGTGGTCGACTCGACGAACCGCCGGGGTGGATGAGGTGCAGACCGACGTCCAGTCATGAGGTCGCCCGGGCCGAGGGCCCGCGCGGCGAGGTGCTCCTGCGCAGCAGGGAGGAGTCGGGGGCCACGCCGGTCCTGGAGCTGAGGGTCAACGGCGTGTTCGTCATGGACACGCGCGAGACGGGCACCGAGCGCGCGCTGGCCACGCTCGCCCTGGCCGAGGTGGACTCCCCCCGTCGAGTGGTCATCGGCGGGCTCGGGCTGGGGTTCACCCTCCACGAGGTGCTCGCCGACCCCCGGGTGGAGCACGTGGCGGTGGTCGAGATCGAGGAGGCGCTGGTCCTCTGGATGCGCAACGGCACCGTCCCGCACGGCCCCGGCTTCCTCGCCGACCAGCGCGTGCGTGTGGTGGAGGCCGACTTCGCGCTCGCGGTCGCCGAGGCGCCGCGGGAGTCCTACGACCTGGTGCTCCTGGACGTCGACAACGGACCCGACCAGCTCGTGCACACCGCCAACGAGCGGCTCTACACCGCCGACCTGCTTGCCGACGTACGGCGGATGCTCGCTCCCGGCGGCGCACTGGCGGTGTGGTCGGCGGGGCGGGCGCCGTCGCTGCTCAGCACTCTCGGCGAGGTGTTCGACGACGTCGAGGAGCGGTCCTGCCCCGTCACTCTGCAGGAGCGGCCCGACGAGTACTGGCTCTACCTCGCCCGGTTAGTGTCGAGGGCATGAGCGAGTTCCGTGTCGAGCACGACAGCATGGGCGAGGTCCGCGTCCCCCACGACGCCCTGTGGCGCGCCCAGACCCAGCGGGCGGTGGAGAACTTCCCCATCAGCGGCACCACCCTCGAGCCACGTCACATCCAGGCGATGGCGCGGGTGAAGGCTGCCGCCGCCCGTGCGAACGCCGAGCTGGACGTGCTCACGACCGAGCAGGCCGACGCGATCGTCGCCGCTGCGGCCGAGGTGGTCGACGGCGGGCTCGACGACCACTTCCCCGTCGACGTCTTCCAGACCGGCTCCGGCACCAGCTCGAACATGAACATGAACGAGGTGCTGGCCTCCCTCGCCGCCCGGGCCGGCGTCGAGGTGCACCCCAACGACCACGTCAACGCCTCGCAGTCGAGCAACGACACCTTCCCCACCTCGATCCACGTCGCCGCCACCGAGGCGACCGCGCGCGACCTGGTCCCCTCGCTCGAGCACCTCGCGGAGACTCTCGAGGACAAGGCCGCCGACTTCGCGAGGGTCGTGAAGGCCGGCCGCACCCACCTGATGGACGCCACGCCCGTGATGCTCGGCCAGGAGTTCGGCGGGTACGCCGCGGCCCTGCGCTACGGCGTCGAGCGTCTCGAGTCGGCGCTCCCCCGCGTCGCCGAGCTCCCCCTGGGCGGCACCGCCGTCGGCACCGGCATCAACACCCCCACCGGGTTCGCCGAGCGCGCCATCGCCGTCCTCGCCGAAGAGACCGGACTGCCGTTCACCGAGGCCCGCAACCACTTCGAGGCGCAGGGTGCTCGCGACGCCCTGGTCGAGCTGTCCGGACAGCTGCGCACCATCGCCGTCAGCCTGACAAAGATCTGCAACGACCTGCGCTGGATGTCCTCGGGCCCGACCACCGGGCTCGCCGAGATCGCACTGCCCGACCTCCAGCCCGGCTCGAGCATCATGCCCGGCAAGGTGAACCCGGTCCTGCCCGAGGCGACGCTCATGGTCTGCGCCCAGGTGGTCGGGAACGACGCGACGATCGCGACGGCCGGGGCGGCCGGCAACTTCGAGCTCAACGTGATGCTCCCGGTGATCGCCCGCAACCTGCTGGAGTCCATCCGGCTGCTCTCCACCAGCACCCGCCTGCTCGCCGACCGGTGCGTCTCCGGCATCACCGCCAACGAGGAGCGGATGCGCACCTACGCCGAGTCCTCGCCGTCCGTGGTCACGCCCCTGAACAAGTACCTCGGCTACGAGACCGCCTCGAAGGTCGCCAAGAAGGCCCTCTCGGAGGGTCGGACGATCCGCGAGACGGTCGTGGCCATGGGCTTCGTCGAGGACGGCACCCTCACCGAGGAGCAGCTCGACGCCGCCCTCGACGTGGCCGCGATGACCGGGATGCGCTGAGGGCGCCGTGCATGTCCTGGTGACGGGCGCGACAGGCTACGTCGGCGGACGGCTGGTTCCGCTGCTGCTCGAGCGCGGTCACGACGTACGCACGACCACGAGCAACCCTGACCGTGAGCAGCCGTGGTGGGGGGACCGCGCAGAGACCGTCGTCATGGACGCGCTCGATCCGGACCAGGTCGCGGCCGCCTGCGAGGGCGTGGATGCGGTCTACTACTTGATCCACGGGATGGGTGGCGGCGACTTCGCGCGGACCGACCGCCAGGCGGCCACGAACGTGGCACGCGCCGCGGACATCCACGGTGTCGACCGGATCGTGTACCTCTCCGGGGTCGTGCCGGACGCGACCGACGACGAGCTCTCCGCACACATCACGTCGCGCCGCGAGGTCGAGCGCATCCTGAGCGACAGCACCGCGACCGTGGTCGTCCTCCGGGCCGCCGTGCTCCTCGGCAGCGGGTCCACGTCGTTCGAGATCATCCGCCAGGTCAGCAAGCGCATGCCCCTGCACACCATCCCGACCTGGATGGACTCCCTCGTGCAGCCGATCGCTCTCGTGGACGCGCTCGAGGCGCTCGTCGGCGCACTCGGGTACGCCGGCCCCTCGCGCCACTTCGACGTGGGCGGCCCCGACCGGCTGCGCTACGGCGCCCTGCTCGACGCCTACACCTCGCACGCCGGGCTCACGCGCCCTCAGATCGACGTACCCCTGCTGCCCACCGCGCTCGTCGGCACCCTGGTCGGCAGCCTCACCGACGTCCCCCGTCCCACGGTCGAGGCGCTAGTCGAGAGCCTCCGCCACGACATGGTCACCGCAGACGACGACTTCCGGAAGATGCTGCTACCCGAGGGATACCGGATGCTGAGCCTGGAGGAGGCCTTCCGCCGGTCACTCGCTCCCCGCGCGGCAGCACCCGAGGACGCCGACCCGATGGGACCTCTTCCTCAGGATCCGGTCTGGGCCAGCGGCGGCGACGACCGGCCCGTCGTGGCCAAGGTGGTCGACGCGGTGCGGGACGTCCTGCCGAAGGCCTGAGTGCCACTCCCAGTCGAGGCTCTCCGGCCCCGGATGCTTCCTCCCCCGCTGCACGAGGCGAGTGCGATCACGCCGACCACCGCATCTGCGACGGCGCGCAGGACATCATTGACCCGCCCATCATCGGTCGTCGCGGCGGTTCCGTGGGGGTTTCGGCTGACGCCGGGGCCGAGCGAGGACCCTGCGCACAACTCCCTCCTCGAATCGAACACCCGTGCGATAACCAAGCATGGACGGGTTCGAGAGCGACCCCGAGATGGGGTACGACGACGGGTCGGGAGACCTGGCGGAGTCGCTCGTGCTCGACACTCGTCAGCTTGCCTCGCTGGGGGTCGCTGACCTGCTCGCGGTCGCCGGCGGACAGCGGGGGCTCGTGCGGCTGCTCGAGACCAATCAGCTGGTGATCGCTGCCCGGTACGCCGCCCTCCACGACGATCCTGCCGGGGCCCGCGGACAGCACACCGAGCAGATACGACAGATCCATGTCGCGGGCGAGGGGTCGGCGTTGGTCTCGGAGTACGCGCCCCTGGCCCTGGCTCACGCACTCGGCACGACCGCCGAGGCTGCCACCGTCCTGATCGCGCACGCACTGGAGCTGCGCGACCGGCTGCCGGCGCTGTGGGCGCGGGTGACTGCTGGTGAGGTCGAGGCGTGGCGGGCCCGGCAGGTCGCAGCGACCACGCGCCCAGCAGCGCCGGAGGTGGTCGCGCTCGTGGACAAGGACCTGGCCACCACGCAGCGAGCGATCCACACCCCGACCGCGACC
>JAUYLL010000058.1 GCA_030698375.1 Nocardioides sp.
ACTGGGCGGGTGAAGCACACCCGGCGGCCCTCGTGGACCTGAGCCCCAGGCTGGTCCCGACCCGCGTCCCTCACTCGCCCACCGCCGCCGTGCTGGTGCTGCACGGCGGTGCCAGCCGCGGCGAACGGCGCATGGTCAGCCCGACCCAGCTCTCGGTGCTGCGGATGGTGCCGGTGGCCCGCCGCCTGGCCAGCGCCGGCGACGACCGCCTGGCGGTCTACCGACTGCTGAACTCGGTACGCGGCTGGGACACCGAGACCACCCCGGTCCACGACGTGGCGTGGGCGCTCGAGCAGGTCCGTGCCGACCTCGGGGACCTCCCAGTCGGCCTGGTGGGCCACTCGCTCGGAGGCCGTGCCGCCCTGCTCGCCGGCGCACGCGAGGGCATCACTTCTGTCGTGGCGCTCAACCCGTGGCTCTACCCCACCGACCATGCCGACCTGCGAGGTCGACGGACGCTGTTCGTGCACGGCACCGACGACCGCATCGCGCCGCTCGCGCGTGCTGAGACGGTGGCGCGGCGCCTGGCCACGGAGTCCGAGGTCGGGTTCGTGGCCGTGCACGGCGCCCGCCACGCGATGCTGCGCCAGGGCAAGGTCTTCGAGCACGCCGCGACGGAGTGGGTGCGGTCGACGCTGCTCGGCGTCCCGACGGACGACGTTCGGGGACCCGTGCGCGAGGTGCTCGACGGTCAGGGCTGGGTCGACCACGGCGCCGCCCGCGAGGACCCCTGAGGTCCTGGTCGCGCTCGGTGCAGCGCGTCGAGCGCGGTCAGGGCCGGTACGCGAGGACGCGACCGGTCCACCGCCGCTTGCCCGGCACCCAGTCCGGGCACGGCCTGCCGATCTGGCTGTGGCTGCGGACACTGACGCGGATCTTGGTCACCTCGTCGGTGAGGCACCGGGGGTCGAAGGTTGCGACGGCGATGCGCTCGCCCAACTCCATGCGCACCCGGCCGCACCGAGTGTCCAGCGTCCGCCCCCGCTTCCTCCAGCTGCGCATCCGCCAGCTCGTGAACTCGGCACTCGCCGGCGCCTTGTAGCGCACCTCCGGCGCATGGTCACCGTCGGTGTCGAAGTAGACGTTCAGCGTGTCACCGGCGGCGGCGGGCTTGCGCAGCACGATGCGCACCCGAGCCTTCCGACCTTCCGCCGGCGCCGAACGCAGCACAATTCGCGCGATGTCGACCGCAGCACCCGGGGTCGGTCCGTCATGGACCACTCGTCGAGTGGGGGGATCGGCGTACGCCGGCAGCAGCATGACGGAGGAGAGCACCAGGCCGAAGCTGGTGACAACCACTACGAGCGCCCTCAGCACAGACCGTGATCGCACCATTCATTGATGGTGGCACGACCGAGCGCTGACGTCAGCAGGTCGTGACGTGCTGGCGTCAATAGGTCGTGACATGCACGTGATCGTAGTGGTTGGCGGTGGTCGAGCCCCGGTCCTCCATGGATCGCCAGCCCTCCGACGAGCGCTCGACCGTCCAGATCTTCTGGGAGAAGATGACCTCGCTGATGCCGAGGTCCCCGGCGTTGGCGCGCGCCCACTCCGCGACCTGCCAGCCGGAGTCGCCACTGACCATCACGTCGAGCGCCCGCCCTTCGGCGTGCATGCCGTCGGCGCGGTAGCCGCCGTACGACGAGATGTCGGGGAAGGCTGCACACACGGCACGGTAGACGCCGCGGGCGTTCGAGCCGAGGCCGTCCTCGACCGAGGAGCCGTGGGGGCACGGCGCCCCGGAGATCGCCGGCTCCTCGACGACCGGCTCCTCCTCCACCTCTTCCTCTACCGGCTGCGGGCGCTCGGCGACGAGGTAGGCCGCCTTGACGAAGCGCAGCGCGTCGTCGTGGACGATCTCGGCCCAGACGCCCTTCTCCACACCGGTCACCCGGAGTCGGTCACCGGCGTCGAGGACGGTCACGAGGCGGGTGTCCTCGCCCGGACCAGTCCACACGTTGAGGTTCACGGTGGTCCACCGCTTCTCGGTGTCGACCGTGGCCGCGGTCCGCTTGGGCGCCTTCTTCTTCGGCAGCGGCTCACGCGCCTGGCTCCGGGAGACCGCTTCGGCGCGCACCTCGCGCTCCAGCGCAGCACCGAGAGCACCGGCGCCGGCGGTCGGGTCGAACGCGACCACCTGGGAGGCCGGCGCGTCGTCCGAGAGAGCGGAGACGCCGAGGCCGGCACCGATGACCGCCAGGGTGGCCAGCGGTGCAGCGACCACGGCCAGGCGGGAGGACGAGAGAACGGGGTTGCGGCGGACGGTTCCGAGGGTACGGCGGGGGCGCGGGGCGGTGTGCCGCCCGGGCGCCCGACGGCGACCGATGGACTTCAAGACAGGGACTCCAACTTCGACGAAGACGCGAAGCATCCAGTGAACCACGGGGGATCAATCACCCGAAAACCTCCCCAGGCGGGGCGTCGGGGTGATCTCAATCACCCTCCGCTGGTCTCGCCCGCGTCCTCCCTCAGCCCGCAGCCGGTGCCGTCGGTGTCGTCGAGCCAGCCCTCCGGGAGGGCCACCCCCTTGCGAGGACCGCCCTGGCGGCCGCGCGGGGTTCCGAGCTCGCGCACCGGGAACGGCTCGCTCGGGTCGAGGTCGGCGAGCAGCCGGTCAAGGTCTGCGAGGCTCGAGACCAGACCGAGGGAACGGCGCAGGTCCCCGCCGGCGCCGAAGCCCTTGAGGTACCAAGGGACGTGCTTGCGGAACTCCTTGCACCCCCGTTCCTCCCCCATGTGCTCGCTCAGCAGCTCGGCGTGCCGACGCATCATGGTGGAGACCTCGCCCAGCGTGGGGAGGGTCGCGACCGTCCGCCCGGCGAAGGCCGCCGCGAGGTCCCGGAAGAGCCAGGGCCGCCCCAGGCAGCCACGGCCCACCACCACACCCGCGACGCCGGTGGCCTCGACCATGCGGAGCGCGTCGGAGGCCTCCCACAGGTCGCCGTTCCCGAGCACGGGGATCTCGACGCGGGAGACGAGGTCGGCGATGGCGTCCCAGTCGGCCTCCCCGGAGTAGCCCTGGATGGCGGTCCGGCCGTGCAGCGCGATCGCGGCGCACCCCGACTCCTGGGCGATGCGCCCCGCGTCGCGGTAGGTGAGGTGGTCGTCGTCGATCCCCTTGCGGGTCTTCATCGTGACCGGCACGTCGTACGGCGCGGCGGCGCGCACGGCCGCCTCGAGGATCTCGCTCAGCAGCCCCCGTTTCCAGGGCAGCGCGGCTCCCCCGCCCTTGCGGGTGACCTTGGGGACGGGGCAGCCGAAGTTGAGGTCGACGTGGCCCACGCCGTGCTCGGCGCAGAGGATCTCGGTCGCCTTGCCGACGTACGCCGGGTCGGTGCCGTAGAGCTGCACCGACCGGACGTCCTCGAGCGGGTCGAAGGTCAGCATCGCCAGGGTCATGGCGTCCTGCTCCACCAGCCCGCGGGAGGTGATCATCTCGCAGACGTAGAGGCCCGGCGGTCCGGCCACCTCTGCTCCGAGCGCACCCTGCTCACGGCAGAGTCGGCGGTAGGCCGCGTTGGTGATGCCGGCCATCGGCGCGAGGACCACCGGCGTCGGCACCTCGAGCGACCCGAGGCGCAGCGGTCCCGGGAGCAGGGCGGGGCGGAGTGCTGCGGTCACGTCCCTGATTGTCGCCGACGAGCGGCGTCCGCCCGAATCGTCGCCCCGGCGGGCGGCCCTCAGCCGCGGCGCCGCTTGCGGCGCTCCCGCGCCGGCGGGCCGGCCACCTCGCCCTCCCAGACGATCGGAGCGAACTCCTGGGCGGGTCGGTAGGACACCGCGGCGAGCTCGCCACCGTCGGGCAGCAGGTAGACCAGGCAGGTCTCGATGCTGTCACCGGGACCGAACGGCTCCGGCAGCGGACCGGACGGGCACGGCTCGAACCCGGCGGTGAAGCCGGATGCCTGGATCAGCCGGTCGTCGCCGTCCACGGCCCACAGCGGGACGGGGACGCGTCCAAGGTCGTCCTCACCGACGTTGGCGACGCTCACCTCGACGTAGTAAGGCGTCGAGGCGCGGGCGCGGTCGTCGAGGGCGTAGCCGGACAAGTCGGAGAGCCGGGCCTTCCGGGCGGCCGTGACGGTCAGCTCGAGGACGCTGCCCCGGTTCTGGGTCGGCTCGTGAACCACCGTGGCGGTCTCCCCGAAACCCAGCTCGGTGCCCTGCTCGCTCACCTCAACCGACTCGGGCACGACCACCGTGGACGAGGGGCTCGGTGCGCTGGCCGCCGCCTCCTCCTCCTGCGTCGGGTCGCTGCCACAGCCTGCCGCCACCAACGCCAGGGCGAAGAGTGCGGCCGGGACCGCCATGCGTCGGCTGGTCACTCAGCACCCCACCAGGCGCTCGGCGAAGTAGGAGCGCACCTGGCCGAGGCCCACGCGCTCCTGCTTCATGGTGTCGCGCTCACGCACGGTCACCGCATCGTCGTCAAGGGTGTCGAAGTCGACCGTCACGCAGTACGGCGTGCCGACCTCGTCCTGGCGACGGTAGCGGCGACCGATGGCGCCGGAGTCGTCGAAGTCGACGTTCCACGACTGGCGCAGCTCGGCCGCGAGCCCCTTGGCCTTCGGCGACAGGTCCGCGTTGCGGGAGAGCGGGAGGACCGCCACCTTGACCGGGGCCAGGCGCGGGTCGAGTCGTAGCAGCGTCCGCTTGTCGACGCCCCCCTTGGTGTTCGGCGCCTCGTCCTCGGTGTAGGCATCGACGAGGAACGCCATGAGGCTGCGGCCCAGGCCGGCCGCCGGCTCGATGACGTACGGCGTGTACCGCTCGTTGCTGGCCTGGTCGAAGTAGCTGAGGTCCTGGCCGGAGTGCTTGGCGTGGGTGCCGAGGTCGAAGTCGGTGCGGTTGGCGATGCCCTCGAGCTCCCCCCACTCCGAGCCGGAGAAGCCGAAGCGGTACTCGATGTCGGTCGTCCCCTTGGAGTAGTGGCTCAGCTTCTCCAGCGGGTGCTCGTAGTGGCGGAGGTTGTCGGGATCGATACCGAGGTCGACGTACCAGCGGGTGCGCTCCTCGATCCAGTAGCGGTGCCACTCGTCGTCCTCACCCGGCTTGACGAAGAACTCCATCTCCATCTGCTCGAACTCGCGGGTGCGGAAGATGAAGTTGCCGGGGGTGATCTCGTTGCGGAAGCTCTTGCCGGTCTGCGCGATGCCGAAGGGCGGCTTCATCCGGCTCGCGGTCACGACGTTGGCGAAGTTGAGGAAGATGCCCTGCGCGGTCTCGGGACGCAGGTAGTGCAGGCCCGACTCATCCTCGGTGACGCCCAGGTGGGTGCGCAGCATGCCGGAGAACTGCCGCGGCTCGGTCCACGCCCCGCGCGTCCCGCAGTGGGCGCAGGCGACCTGCGCGAGGTCGACCGAGTCGGGGTCCTCGATGCCCTTCTTCTCCGCGAACTCCTCCTGCAGGTGGTCGGCACGGAAGCGCTTGTGGCACGACTGGCACTCGGTCAGCGGGTCGTTGAACGTGTCGACGTGGCCGCTGGCGACCCAGGTCTCGCGCGGCAGGATGACGCTGGAGTCCAGGCCGACGACGTCGTCACGCGACTGCACCATCGCGCGCCACCACTGACGCTTGATGTTCTCCTTCAGCTCCACCCCGAGCGGGCCGTAGTCCCAGGCGGAGCGGGTGCCGCCGTAGATCTCGCCGCACGGGAAGACAAACCCCCGCCGCTTGGCGAGGGAGACGACGTGGTCGACGGTGGTCGCGGGCTTCTTGGCCACAGGGGAGCTCCTCGGGTCGTGCGCCGACTGGCTGACGGCGAGCGATCAGGGTAGCCGGGGGCGTCCCCGTCGTCGCGCGGGATCGCGGGGTCTGCTCAGGTGCTGCGCGGGACCGCCTGGTTGAGGGTCACGCCGTCCCCGAGCACCTCGTAGGCCGAGGGTTCGTCGACGGCCCGCGAGAGCAGGGGCACCGCACCCAGCTTCACGTCGTACGCCGAGAGGGCGCGGCGGTAGCTGCCGACGTCCTCCCACCGGGTCTGCAGCACCCACAGGTCGGGCTCGTCCACATTGCGCCCCACGGCGCCGTCTCGGTAGCCGGGGCGCGCGGCCAGCAGTGCATGGGCAGCGGTCACGTCCTCGCAGAACTGCGCGGCCTCCGCCTCGGGCACGCGGAACCTGCTGACGACCAACACGCAGCCGACTCTAGCCACCCCGCGGCACCGCACCGAACGAGTTGACAATCGTTCTCAATCCAAATGAGAATGATTGTCATGCGTGCCCTGTCGCTCCTCCAGCCCCTGTCCCGTTCCTCCTCGACCCGCGGCCTCGGCCTCGCCGCCGCAGCGGTCGCGACCTCCCTGGTGCTCGCCGGATGCGGATCCGCCGACGGCACGGACTCCGAGTCCGGGGAGGCGGCCGGCGACGGCCCCCAGGTCGTCACCGCCTTCTACCCGTTGGAGTTCGTCGCCGAGCGCGTCGCCGGTGACCGCGCCACCATCGAGACCCTCACGGACCCCGGCACCGACCCGCACGACCTCGAGCTGACCGTCCGCCAGACCGCCGCGATCAGCGACGCCGACCTCGTGTTCTACCTCGAGGGCCTCCAGCCGGCGATCGACCAAGCCGTGGAGCAGAGCGCCCCCGACACGTCCTTCGACGCCCCGGTCGAGCGGCTCTCGTTCGAGAATGACGACGAGCACGCGGACGAGGACGACCACGGCCCCGAGGACGAGCACGCCGACGAGGACGACCACGGCGACGACGACCACGCCGACGAGGACCACGCCGACGAGAACGAGCACGCCGACGAGGAGGACGAGCACGGCCACGGGTCGGAGGACCCGCACGTGTGGCTGGACCCGTTGAACATGGCCGCGATCGCCGATGACATGGCGACCCGTCTCGCCGAGGTCGACCCCGACGGCGCGGAGGAGTACGAGGCCAACGCCGCCGACCTGGTCACCGAGCTCGAGGAGCTCGACGCCGCCTACACGGAGGGACTCGCCACCTGCGAGCGCGACGAGGTGGTCGTGAGCCACGATGCCTTCGGCTACCTGTCGAAGTACGGCCTGCACTTCGAGGCGATCAGCGGCCTCTCCCCCGACGCCGAGCCTTCCCCGGCGCGCCTGGCCGAGCTCGCCGACCACATCGACGACTCCGGCATCACCACGGTCTTCACCGAGACCCTCGCCAGCCCCCGGCTGTCCGAGACCCTCGCGGACGAGCTGAACCTCGAGACCGCCGTCCTCGACCCTGTCGAGGGACTCACGGACGAGACCGCCGACGAGGACTACCTTTCTCTCATGGAGGCGAACCTGGCTGCCCTGCAGCAGGCGAACGGCTGCGCGTGACGCACCCCCCTGCTGAACGCTCCCCCACGGCGCCGGTCCGCGACCACGAGGTCCTCCTCGAGGTCAGGGACGGCGCCGTGGCGCTGGGTGGTCGCCCCGTGCTCCGTGGCATCGACCTGTCCGTGCACCGGGGGGAGGTCGTCGCCATCCTCGGCACCAACGGTTCCGGCAAGTCCACCCTCGTCCGGACCTGCTTGGGTCTCGTCCCCACCACCCGCGGCGAGGTCAGGCTGTTCGGCACGCCCCCCTCACGCTTCGATGCCTGGCACCGGGTCGGGTTCGTGCCGCAGCGGGCCACCGCCGCGGCCGGCGTACCAGCCAGCGTCCAGGAGGTCGTCGCCTCCGGCCGGCTCTCCCGCCGACCGTTCTGGCGCCCGGCGGGGCGGGCTGACCGACGGAGGGTGGCCGAGGTGCTGGAGACCGTGGGCCTCGCGGACCGGGCCCACGACAACGTGGCCACGTTGTCCGGTGGCCAGCAGCAGCGGGTGCTGATCGCCCGGGCCCTCGCCGGCGAGCCGGAGCTCCTCGTGCTGGACGAGCCGACCGCGGGCGTCGACCTCGAGAGCCAGCAGGCACTGGCCGACACTCTGCGGCGCCTGCTCGCCAGCGGCGCGACGGTCGTCGTCGTCGCCCACGAGCTGGGCCCCCTGGCCTCCCTCGTCGATCGCGTGGTGGTCATGCAGGACGGGAGAGTCTCCTACGACGGCCCACCCGCCGATCTGCCACCCGATCCGCAGGGCGGCCACCACCACCCTGACGTAGACAGCTACGCCCGCGCCACGGACGCGGTACCCGAGGTCAGCTCGCCGGTGGACCGCCTCGCCGACCGGGCTGCCGCCGATCGCAGGGCCTGGAGGCAGGAGTGAGCCTGCTCGCCTACGACTTCATGCAGCGAGCGCTCCTCGCGGCCCTGCTGACCGGCCTCGCCGCCCCCGCGGTCGGGACCTACCTCGTCCAGCGACGCCTGGCACTGATGGGTGACGGCATCGGTCACGTGGCCGTCACCGGGGTGGCCCTCGGGCTGCTGACGGGCACCTCCCCCGTCCTCACCGCTGTCGTCGTCGCCACCCTCGGAGCGGTGCTCATCGAGGTGATCCGCGAGTACGGCCGAGCCAGCGGTGACGTCGCGCTCGCCCTGCTCTTCTACGGTGGCCTCGCCGGCGGCGTGCTCATCACCGGCATCGCCGGGACCGGGCCGAACGTGCTCTACGCCTACCTCTTCGGGTCGATCACCACCGTCTCCGCAGGCGATGTCTGGACCACGGCCGTCCTGGCCATCGTCGTCATCACCCTCTCGCTGGTGCTCGCCCCCCGACTCTTCGCCGTCGCCCAGGACGCCGACTTCGCGCGTGTCGCAGGACTGCGCGTCGGGTTCTACAACGTGCTGGTCTCGGTACTGGCGGCGGTCACCGTCACCGTCGCCATGCGCACCGTCGGACTGCTGCTCGTCAGCGCCCTCATGATCGTGCCCGTGGCCACCAGCCAGCAGCTGGCGCGCGGGTTCAAGGCCACCCTGCTGGGCGCGATGGCCCTCGGGTGCGTCGCCTCCGGCTCCGGCCTGATGGTCTCGGCGTACGCCGACGTGGCGCCGGGTGCCACGATCGTGCTGATCGCGCTCGGGCTGTTCGCCTGCACCTGGCCCCTGGGCGCGCTGATGCGGCGCCGCCAACGTCTCGCCGCCCCCTTCTCGACGGCCCCCGAGCCGGAGGAGCACCAGCTCGCTCACGACGAGCAGGACCACCAGCACGGGCCGGACTGCGGCCACCGGGCGATCCCCCACGGCGACCACGTCGACTACGTGCACGACGGGCACCGGCACGCCCCGCACGGCCAGCACTACGACGAGCACTGACGCGCCCGGCGGGGCGGCGGTCAGGCCTCGGCGCCGCCGTACCGCCGATCGCGACGGGCGTAGAGGTCCACGGCCTCCCAGAGGTGCCGCCGGTCCACGTCGGGCCAGAGCACGTCGGTGAAGACCAGCTCGGAGTAGGCGGCCTGCCACAGCATGAAGTTCGAGAGCCGCTGCTCGCCCGACGTGCGCCACACGAGGTCGGCGTCGGCCAGCTCGGGGACGTAGAGGTACCGGGCGAACATCCGCTCGTCCACGCGGTCGGGGTTCACCCGCCCGGCGGCGACGTCCTGCGCGAGCGCTCGGGCGGCGTCGGCGATCTCCGCGCGTCCGCCGTAGTTGACGCACATCGTCAGCGTCAGGACGTCGTTGTCACGGGTGAGCTCCTCGGCGACCTGCAGCTCCTTGACCACCGAGCGCCACAGCCGCGGCGCCCGGCCGGCCCAGCGGACCCGGACCCCCAGCTCGTGCATCTCGTCGCGCCGGCGGCGGATCACGTCGCGGTTGAAGCCCATCAGGAACTTCACCTCGTCGGGCGAGCGCGACCAGTTCTCGGTCGAGAAGGCGTACGCCGACACCGCCTTCACCCCGATCTCGATCGCCCCCTCGACGACGTCGAAGAGCGAGGACTCCCCCGCCTCGTGACCGGCCGTCCGCGGCAGCCCGCGCTCCTGCGCCCAACGACCGTTGCCGTCCATGACGACCGCGACGTGGTGCGGCACGAGCTCCGGGGGCAACGCGGGCGGGCGCGCGCCCGAGGCGTGGGGTGTCGGCGGCCGCACCTCTCGGCGAGGCTGCGCGTCCCGTGTTCGCAGGCTGCGTCGGGCCACGACGCCTCCCTTCCCTATGATCGCCGCACACCCTAGACCCAGGAGCCGATCCGCCGTGGACGACCCGACCGACCTCGTCGAGCAGCAGCTGATGATCCTGCTGCGCCGGGTCCAGGTGATCCACATGTCGACCGCGCACGGCGCCGTCGACCTCGAGCGCTCGGCGTACGGCATCCTCTGCCGGATCGCCGACGAGGGTCCACAGCGGCTCGGGTCCTTCGCCACCGCGTTCGGACTGGACCCCTCGACGATCACGCGGCAGGTGCAGGCCCTGGAGAAGGCCGGGCTCGCCGTCCGCGAGCGCGACCCGCGCGACGGCCGCGCCTCCCTGCTCGACCTCACGCCGGTCGGTCGACGCGCCCTCGAGGAGACCCGCACCCACCGGCGAGCCCGCCTCGAGCAGGTCGTCGGCTCCTGGCCGGTGGAGGACCGCCACGCCTTCGGGCGGCTGCTCCAGCTCTTCAACGACGGGGTGGATCAGCTCGCGCCACCGCCCCTCGACAGGGCGTAGCGCCCCTGCCCGCAGCCTGGTCCGACGCTCAGCGCGTCAGGTGCGGGAGCGACTTCAGTCCCCGCTCTAGGTGCCAGGCCAGGTAGGCCGCGACCAGCGAGTGCGCCTCGCGTGCGTGCCGCTCGTCGGCAGCGGTCACGACGTCCCACTCCCCTGCCAGCAACGCCCCCAGGAGCGCCATCGTCTGCAGCGCCGGGCTCGCCGAGCCCGGGAGCCGGCAGCTCGGGCACAACGCGCCCCCGGCGGCCGGGGAGAACGCGCGGTGGGGTCCGGTGACGCCGCACCGGGCACAGGCATCGAAGCTCGGCGCGTAGCCCGCCACCGCGAGCGAGCGAAGCAGGAAGGAGTCCAGGACCGAGACGGGGCCGCGCAGCGGGGTGCCGGGCTCACCGGGCCCCGTGAGCGCGCGCAGCGCCCCGACCAGGAGCAGGAACTGCTGGACCGCGGGCTCCTTGTCCTCGACCACGAGGCGCTCGGCGGTCTCGAGCATCACCGTGCCGGCGGTGTACCGGTCGTAGTCGGCACCGAGGCGGGCGCCGTACGGCGCGAGGGTCTCGGCCTGCGTGATCACGTCGAGCGAGCGCCCCTCGGCAAGCTGGAGGTCCACGTAGCTGAAGGGCTCCAGGCGGGAGCCGAACTTCGAGGAGGTACGCCGGACCCCCTTCGCCACGGCGCGGATCCGGCCGCGGTGGCGGCTGAGCAGGGTGACGATCCGATCGGCCTCACCCAGCTTCTGGGTGCGCAGGACGACCGCCTCGTCGCGGTAGAGGGGCACCTGCCCATTCTGCGCTGCGCCGGACCCGGAACCACGCCCGACATCCCCCGGCGGCTCAGCCGATGCGCTGGACCCCCGCAGCGTCCCAGCACGCGGTCACGAACTCGACCGCCTCGGAGTCCAGGCGCTCGGGGCGCACCCGCCACTCCAGGATGCCGCGGGACCGGACGAAGCGGGCGTCGGGAAGCTCTTCGGCGAGCATGGCGGCGTCCGCGGCCGGGTGGATGGGGTCGCGAGGATGACCGACCACCAGCGCCGGCATGCCGAGCAGCCGCCGCCGTGCGGACGGTGGGGCGACCCGCCCGAAGAAGATGCCGTGGATCGCCGCAGCCATCGGGGCGGGGCGTTGGTTCATCGTGTCGAGCACGATCCCCGCCCAGAAGGGGACGAGCCCCCGGGGCACGATCTTCGTCGCGCGCCGCAGCCCGGTGACCGTGAACGGGAGGAAGCGGGCCGCGAACAGCATCGGCGCGAAGGCCAGGATCCCGGCCTCGACCGCGTTGTCGAGCACCGGCATCTCCAGCACCAGGCCCTGCACCCGCTCGGGCGCGAGGTCGGCGACCTCGAGCGCGACGTTGGCCCCGAGGGAGATCCCCCCGACGACCGCACGCTCGATGCCGAGCTCGTCGAGGAGGGCCAGGACCTGCTCGCCGAACGCGGTCATGGAGTACGCCAACGGGTCGGCCGGCCGGTCCGAGCGGCCGTGGCCGAGTAGGTCGACGGTCACCACCCGGGCGCCGTTCGCGGCGAGGACCCGGGCCAGCGGCTGGTGCATCCTGCGCACCATGAGCTGCCCGTGCACCAGCACGACCCACCGGTCGCCGGTGCCGTACTCCGTGTACTCGAGGCGATCCTCGCCGACGAAGAACTGCCCGATGCGCTCACTGACCAGGGACACCATGTTCCGAGGGTAGAGCCGATCCTGGTCAGCCCGCGAGCGCGCGTGCCAGGTCCTCGCGCAGGTCCTCGATGTCCTCGAGACCCACCGAGAGCCGCACCACCCCGTCGGTCACCCCGATCGCCGCCCGGCCCTCGGCACCCATCTTGTGGTGCGTGGTCGTGGCGGGGTGGGTGACCAGCGACTTCGCGTCGCCGAAGTTGTTGGAGATGTCGACCAGCTGGAGGGCGTCGAGCACCGCGAACGCCCGCTCCTTGCCGCCCTCGACCTCGAAGGTGACGACCGTCCCGCCGGCGCTCATCTGGGCGCGCGCCAGTGCGGCCTGCGGGTGGGAGTCGAGGTGGGGGTAACGGACCCAGCTCACCCCGCGCTGCCCTTCGAGCCACCCGGCGAGGTCCAGCGCGTTCGTCGATGCGTGCGCCACCCGCATCCGGAGGGTCTCCAGGCCCTTGAGGACCACCCAGGCGTTGAAGGGGCTCATCGAGGGCCCGGTGTTGCGCATCAGCATCTTGACCTCGCCCTGGACGAACTCCTCCGAGCCCAGGATCGCCCCGCCGAGCACTCGGCCCTGGCCGTCCATGTGCTTGGTGGCGGAGTAGGCCACGACGTCGGCGCCCAGGTCGAGGGGACGCTGCAGCGCGGGGCTCGCGAACGCGTTGTCGACCACGACGACCGCACCGGCCGCGTGCGCGAGGTCCGCGACCGCTGCCACGTCCACGATCTCGTGCATCGGGTTCGAGGGGGACTCGAAGAACACCGCGCGTGCCGGACGGTCCAGGGCCCGCTCCCACTGGGCGAGGTCGTGGCCGTCGACGAAGTCGACCTCCACCCCCCAGCGCGGCAGCAGGTCGTGGACCACGTTGAAGCAGGACCCGAACAGGCTGCGGGCCGAGACCACGCGGTCACCGGCCCGGACCAGCGCCATGAGCGCCGTGAAGACCGCAGCCATGCCCGTCGCCGTCGGGTAGCACGCCTCGGCCCCCTCGAGAGCGCGCAGGCGGTCGGCCAGCGCGGTCACCGTCGGGTTGGTGAACCGCGAGTACATGTAGTGCTCGGACTCCCCGGCGAACGCCCTCTCGGCCTCCGCGGCGTCGGGGTAGACGTATCCGGAGGTCAGGAACAGCGCCTCGGAGGTCTCGTCGTACGCCGTGCGGTCGAGGCCGGCGCGCACCGCGAGGGTGTCGGGCCGCCATGCCCCGGGCGGGGTGCTCACCCCTGCCTCCAGGGCAGGCCGCGCACCTTCCACCCATCGACGTCGCGGTGCCTGGACTCCCCGACCGCGCCCTCGAACCCCTCGAGGATGTTGTACGCCGGGCCGAGGCCCGCCTCGGTGGCGAGCTTCGCTGCGCCCACCGACCGGGTGCCGGAGCGGCAGAGGAAGACGATCGGCTGGCCCTCACGGACCCCGGCCTCGCGAACCTGCTCCACGAACGCCTCGTTCAGCCCACCCTGGAAGTAGTTCCAGGGCACGAACGCGACCTCCTTGCCGAGCCCGCCGAGGTCGGCGGTGCCGACGAACGTCCACTCGGCCTCGGTCCGGCAGTCGACCATCACCGTCTCGGGGTCGCTCTGGAGCATCTCCCAAGCCTGCTGGGGGTCGACGTCCCCGGCGTAACCGGGCTGCTGCGACTCGTCAGGCGTCTGGCTCATGCGTCCAGCGTACGGCGCTCAGCCGTCGCCGCGGCGGGCCCGGTTGACCGCCGAGACGACCGCCTTGAGCGAGGCTGTGACGATGTTCGGGTCCAGCCCGACGCCCCACAGGACCTGGTCGCCGACCGCGCACTCGACGTACGCCGCCGCGATCGCGTCGCCGCCGGAGGAGAGCGCGTGCTCGGCGTAGTCGAGGACCCGGACGTCGAAGTCCTGGGGCAGCCCGTTGAGCGCGTCGACGAACGCCGCGATGGGACCGTTGCCCGTGCCCTCGAGGGTGCGGACCTCGCCCTCGACGTAGACGTTGACGGTGAGCTGGTCCTTCTCGCCGGCTGCCGAGGAGGTGTGCACGGAGTTCAGCCGCAGCGGCGTCTCCCGACCGAGGTACTCGGCCTCGAAGACCCGCCAGATCTCCGCCGACGTCACCTCGCCCCCCTCGGTGTCGGTGCGCTGCTGGATCACCCGGCTGAACTCGATCTGGGCGCGACGCGGGAGGTCGAGCTTGTGCTCGGCCTTCAGCACGTAGGCGACCCCGCCCTTGCCGGACTGGCTGTTGACGCGGATGACCGCCTCGTAGCTGCGGCCCACGTCCTTGGGGTCGATCGGCAGGTACGGCGCCTCCCAGGGGATCTCGCCCACGGGGCGGCCTGCCTCGGCGGCCTGTCGGTCGAGGTCCTCCAGGCCCTTCTTGATGGCGTCCTGGTGGGAGCCGGAGAAGGCGGTGTAGACGAGGTCGCCGGCGTACGGATGGCGCGGGTGGACCGGCAGTTGGGTGCAGTACTCGACCGTGCGCCGGACCTCGTCGATGTCGGAGAAGTCGACCTGCGGGTCGATGCCCTGGCTGAAGAGGTTCATCCCCAGCGTCACCAGGCACACGTTGCCGGTGCGCTCCCCGTGGCCGAACAGGCAGCCCTCCACCCGGTCCGCGCCGGCCATCAGTCCCAGCTCGGTGGCGGCCACGGCCGTCCCGCGGTCGTTGTGGGGGTGCAGGGAGATCGCGGAGTGCTCGCGCCGGGTCAGTCCGCGGGAGAAGTACTCGATCTGGTCGGCGTAGGTGTTCGGCGTGGACATCTCCACGGTCGCCGGCAGGTTGAGGATGATCTCGCGCCCCTCCTCGGGCTGCCAGACGTCGGAGACCGCCTCGCAGACCTCGAGCGCGAAGTCGGTCTCGGACTGGGTGAAGATCTCCGGGGAGTACTGGTAGCCGAAGTCGGTGCCGGGCAGCAGCTCCTCGGCGTACTTGACCACCATCTCGGTGCCCCGCACCGCGATGCCGATGCACTCACCCTCGGACACCCCGAAGACCACGCGGCGGAAGAGCGGCGCCGTGGCGTTGTAGAGGTGCACGGTCGCGTGGTCCGCACCGACCAGCGACTGGACGGTCCGCTCGATGAGGTCCTCGCGCGCCTGGGTCAGAACGGAGATCCGGACGTCGTCGGGGACACGGTCGCCCTCGATGAGCTGGCGCACGAAGGCGAAGTCGGTCTCGCTGGCCGCCGGGAAGCCGACCTCGATCTCCTTGTAGCCCATCCGCACGAGCAGCTCGAACATCGCGAGCTTGCGGGCGGGGTCCATCGGGTCGATCAGGGCCTGGTTGCCGTCGCGCAGGTCGGTGGAGAGCCAGCGCGGGGCGCGGGTGATCTTCTGGTCCGGCCAGGTGCGGTCGGGCACCGTGACCGGCTCGAACGGGCGGTAGCGCTGCACCGGCATGCCGCTGGGCTGCTGGGGGTGGATCGTGGTCATCAGGTCCTCGCTGGGTGGTCCGGGGGGAGGCCGGAGGCGTGTCGCACTCTCCGCAGCGAGGGGGTCCGGCTCGTGTCAGACCTCGCTGCGGCAGCGAAGGAGGAGGAGTGCGTGCCACATGGTGTCTCCAGGGTAGCGCAGTGGCTACCGTGGCGGGATGGCCCGCCTGCTCGTCGTCCACCACTCCCCCACCGACTCCGTACGCCGGCTCACCGACGCCGTGGTCGACGGCACCCGTGACGACGCGATCGAGGGCGTCGAGGTCACGGTGCTCGCGGCGCTCGACGCGGCCGGTCCCGGCGGCGCCGACGAGGTCCTCGCGGCCGACGGCTACCTGCTGGTCACCCCGGCCAACTTCGGGTACATGTCCGGCGCGCTGAAGCACTTCTTCGACAGCGTGTTCCTGCACGTCGGTGGCGCTCTCTCCGACGACGGCTCCGCCGGTGAGGGCCCGGGCGGCAAGAAGCCGTTCGGGCTGCTCGTGCACGGCCGCTACGACACCACGGGGGCCGTGCGGTCGGTGCTCGGCATCGTCGGAGCCCTGCCCTGGCAGCAGGCCGCCGAGACCGTCGAGGTGCTCGGCGACGTGACCGATGAGCAGGCCGAGGCCGCCTACGAGCTGGGCGGCACCGTCGCCGCGTTGCTCGCACCCTCCTGAACCGGTACTTTCCGCCCACTCCGCCGGTACCCTGATCCCGCGCCCGACCCGGGCGCGCACCCGACCCCGCGCCGGCCCACACGGAGCCGCTCGTCCGCAGGAGGCAGCATGGCGCCAGGCAGCAGCCGGCAACGGCTCGCCGGCCTGGTGGCGTCGGTCGCCGCCCTCGCCGTCCTCACGGCCTGCGCGGAAGAGCTCACGGAGCAGGAGCAGGCCGAGCAGCAGGAGCAGGAGCAGGCCGAGCGGGTGACCTTCGAGATCCCCGAGCTCGGCGCCTGCCGGGTGCTCGCGCCCGACGACGCCGACCAGATCACCAACGACGGTGAGGTCGTCGACTGCGCGGCGGGCGACCACACCGCCCAGACCTTCGCCGTCGGCAGCTTCCCCGACGAGCTGACCGACGCTGCCTACGACGACCGGCGCCTCGGCGAGTTCGTCTTCGAGACCTGCACCGACCGGTTTGCCGAGTTCATCGGCGGCGACGAGAGCGCCAGCCTCCGCTCGCTGGTCAGCTGGGTGTGGTTCCGCCCGCAGCCGGACGCGTGGGAGGCCGGCGCCCGCTGGTACCGCTGCGACATCGTCGGCGGCGCCGACACCTCCACCGCCTACCGTCCGCTGCCCGAGGACGCCAGCGGCCTGCTCAACAACCGGCCCGACGAGTGGATGGCCTGCGTACGCGGTCCCCGTGTCGCCCAGGCCGAGCGCATCCCCTGCAGCGAGCCGCACGACTGGCGCGCGGCCACCACGATCCAGCTCGGCGACGAGAAGGCGAAGTACCCCGGCGACCGGGTGGTCGAGGTCCGCACCCGCGACTTCTGCCGCACCTCCATCAGCGCGTGGCTGAACTACCCGACCAGCTACGAGTTCGGCTACACCTGGTTCCGCAAGGCGGAGTGGTCGGTGGGCAACCGCCGGTCCGTCTGCTGGGCCAAGACCGACCAGTGACCCGGGCCCTGCCGGCGCTCGTCGTGCTGCTGGCGCTGGTGCTCGCGGCGTGCACCGGCGGGGAGGGCGCCCCGGAGCGGCCCGCGCCTACGGGTGCCGGCACCGCGACCGAGGCCGACCCGACGGCGACCGCGGAACCGGTCCCCCCGCCACCCCCCGACGACGCCTGCTACGCCCTCACCGCCGAGCAGGCCACCGCGACGGCGAGCGACGCCGACCCCGTCCGCTGCCGCAGCGCCCACACCGCACGCACCGTCCACGTCGGCAACCACCCGGACCCGACCGACGGCGACCACCTCGCCGGCGTCTGCACGCGTCGCGTCGACCGGTTCCTCGGGGGGAGCCGGGACGACCGCCGTCTGAGCCGGTTCACCGCTGTCTGGTTCGGTCCCGACGACACCCAGGTGGCCGCGGGCGCGACGTGGTTCCGCTGCGACCTCGTGGCCGTGGAGCGGCCCGAGACCCTCGCCGAGCTGCCCCGGGGACCGCTGCGCGCCGGCGTCCTCGACCGGGCACGCCTCGCCCGGCGCTACGCCCTCTGCGCGACCGCGGCTCCCGGGACGCCCGGCTTCGCCCGCGTCACCTGCGAGCAGACGCACCGCTGGCGGGCGCTGACCACGCTGGCCGTGGCACCGGGAGCCGGGGGGCGGGCGGACTATCCGGGCTCACGGGCCGCGCGCCGGGCCGGTGAGGACCGCTGCCGCCAGGCCGTCCGCGACCTGTCGTCGGCGCAGCGCGCCCGCTACGGGTGGGAGTGGCCGACACGGGAGCAGTGGCGCTCCGGCCAGCGCTACGGGTACTGCTGGGTGCCGGCCTGACGCAGGCCCGGCGCCGCGCGGGTCAGAAGCCCAGTCGGCGCAGCTGACGAGGGTCGCGCTGCCAGTCCTTCGCGACCTTCACCCGCAGGTCGAGGTAGACCGGGGTGCCGAGCATCGCCTCGATCTGGATACGCGCGTCGCTGCCGACCGCCTTGAGCCGACTGCCCCGGTGGCCGATCACGATGCCCTTCTGCGAGTCCCGCTCGACGAAGAGCGTTGCGTGCACGTCGAGCAGCGGCCGGTCCGCCGGCCGGTCGGCACGCAGACCCATCTCCTCGACCACCACCGCGATGGAGTGCGGCAGCTCGTCACGCACGCCCTCCAGCGCGGCCTCGCGCACGAGGTCGGCAACGATGGCCTCCTCGGGAGTGTCGGTGAGCTCGCCGTCCGGGTAGAGCGCGGGTCCCTCGGGCATCCGGTCGATGAGCAGGTCGGTGAGCAGACCGACCTGGTCGCCGGCGGTGGCCGAGACCGGCACGATCTCGGCCCAGTCGGTGCCGGTCTCCTCGCCCAGGGCCTGGACCGCCAACAGCTGCTCGCCGATGCGGGCCGCGTCGACGAGGTCGGTCTTGGTGACCACGGCGACCTTCGTCGTACGACGCACCTTGGCGAGCTCGGAGACCAGGTACCGGTCGCCGGGCCCGATCTTCTCGTCGGCGGGGAAGCACACCGCCACCACGTCGACCTCGGACCAGGTGGTGCGCACCAGGTCGTTGAGCCGCTCGCCGAGGAGCGTGCGGGGCCGGTGCAGGCCAGGGGTGTCGACCAGGATCAGCTGGGCGTCGGGGCGGTGCACGATCCCGCGCACCACGGTGCGGGTGGTCTGGGGGCGGGAGGACGTGATCGCGACCTTGGTGCCCACCAGGGCGTTGGTCAGCGTCGACTTCCCAACGTTGGGCCGGCCCACGAAGCAGGCGAAGCCGCTGCGGTGCACGGGGGCGTCCGTCATCGTTCCTCCTCCTTCTCGCGGGCCGCGTCGTACGCCGCCCAGATCTGCTCGTCAGTGTGCCCGGCGGCCTTGCCCGCAGCCCACACCGGACCCGGGTCCACCGCGCGTGCCCGCCCGGCGCCGGGGCGACGCCAGTAGCCCATCACGTCGTACGCCGCGCTCGGCAGCCGGCGCTCGCGCATGAGGTGCTTGCGGATCGCCCGCATCTGCGAGGACTCCCCCGCCATCCAGAAGTAACCGTCGCCGTCGGGCCAGTCGATGGCGCCGACGACGTCGGCCAGGGCGCTCTCGCCCGGACCCGGCGGCAGGCTCCACGTCACCTCGGCGTCGGTGGCGGGCAGCAGCCCCTCGTGGCCGGGGGGCGTCTCCAGCCACACCCGCGTCGGCAGGTCACGGCGCTCCTCGAGGACACGCGCGATCGCCGGGAGCGCCGTGAGGTCGCCGACGAGCAACAGCCACGCGGCCCCGCTCGGGGGTGCGAAGGACCCCTTGGCGGGTCCGATGCCGACCTGCTGGCCGACGACGTCGCCGGTCGTCCACTCGGTCACCAGACCGTGGTCGTGGACGACCACGTCGAGCACCATCCGGGTGCCGTCCCAGGACCGCACCGTGTAGTAGCGGCTCTGGAACTGTCCGGGCACGACGAGGGGCACCCACTCGTCGGGGATGCCGGTGGAGGCGAAGCCGGCGAGGCCCTCCCCACCCAGCTCGAGCCGGACGAGGTGGTCGCTGAGCCGTGTCCGGGCGTGCACCTGCGCGGTGTAGGTCGGGGCACGGGAGGTCACGGGGATCCAGGCTAGGCCATCGGCGGCCCCGCTCCGACCGTCAGCGACCGGGTCCCGCGGTCACGAGAGCCAGTCGGGTCGCAGCGGGAAGGCGGCGTCGCCGTCGTCATCGGGCCGGACGGCGAGCACCTGGTGGATCTGGATCTCGTCGCGCTCGAAGGCCAGCCGTGAGGAGGCCATGTAGAGACCCCACACCCGCGCGGTCCCCTCGCCGACCTCGTCGACGCAGGGCTCCCACTGGTCGCGGAGGTTCGCGCACCACCCGGCGAGGGTGCGGGCGTAGTGCTCACGGAGGTTCTCGTGGTGGCGCACCTCCAGGCCAGCATCCTCGACCTCGGTGACGAGCCGTCCAGAGCCGGTGAGCTCCCCGTCGGGGAAGACGTAGCGGTCGATGAACGCCCCCGTGGCCGTCGGCTGGTTGGTGGGTCGGGTGATGCAGTGGTTGAGCAACCGCCCACCGGGCCGCAACCGGTCGCGCAGGACGGAGAAGTACGCCGGGAGCTGACGCAGGCCGACGTGCTCGCTCATCCCGATCGAGCTCACGGCGTCGAACCCGGTCTCGGTGACCGTCCGGTAGTCGGCCAGCCGCACCTCCGCGTCCCGCAGCCCCTCGCGCTCGATCGCCTCGCGGGCCCAGGACGCCTGCTCCTCCGAGAGGGTCACCCCGAGCGCACGGACGCCGTACTCGCGGACCGCGTGGCGGATCATGCCGCCCCACCCGCACCCCACGTCGAAGAGCCGCTGCCCGGGTCGGAGCCCGAGCTTGCGGCAGACCAGGTCGTACTTCTCGACCTGCGCCTCCTCCAACGTCGCGTCCTCGCGAGGGAAGACCGCGCAGCTGTAGGTCATCGAGGGGCCGAGGACGCGCTCGTAGAACGCGTTGGACACGTCGTAGTGGTGCTGGACCACCACGGCGTCCCGTGCCTGCGAGTGGCGGACGCCCTCGACCACGCGTCGCCAGCGCGGCAGGTGCTCCTGGGGCGGCGGCGGGGGAGGCTTCAGGTTGCCCAGTCCCAGGCCACGGAGGAGACGCAGCGCCTCCGCCGGCGTCGGTCGTCGGAACCGCAGGTTGTTGAGGAGGAAGACCATCGCCGGGTACGGGTCGCCGGGGTGGGCGCCTTCCAGGACGAGGTCGCCGGCCACGTAGGCCCGCGCCATGCCGAGGTCACCCGGCGCGGTCATCAGGTACCTCAGGCCGCGCTCGTTGGCCAGGTGAAGACGGACCGGACAGTCCTCGGGGCCCACGTCGCTGCCGTCGTAGGCCGTCAGCCGGAACGGGATCGAGGGCATCAAGGAGGCGATCGCCTCACCGATGCTGATCGTGGTGGTCGCGGTGAGAGTCATGACTACCTCCTTCGACGCGTCGAGTCTAACGATCCGACGCCCGTGTCGCCGAGGGCCGTCAGGTCGGTGTCGTGCCCTTCAGATGACCTCGGCCGTCCCCGTGGTGGACGGGGACGCCGGCCCCTGCGAAGTCGCGAACAGCAGCCAGGTCGGGCGCGGCCGGCCCGTCCTCCGCGGTCAGGACCACCACCGCCTCCAGGCCCCGTGAGCCCGAGGCGACGGCCATCGCGACGCAGACCCCGACCGCACTGACCTTCAGCGAGGGCAGGTCGACCGACGCGGCGGCGTACGTGCGGCCATCGGTGTCCCGCACGGCTGCGCCCTCGGCCGCCTGCGTCCGCGCGCGGGTGGCGCGGGCGAGGGTGACCAGCTTGCGGTCGTCGGGGTCGTCGAGGACTACGCCGGTCGCGGGCTCAGGCATGGCTCTCCGTGGGCTGGTCGGGCTCGAACTCGGTGGCCGGCTCCAGCACCGTGATGAGCACCGTGCCGATCCGGTTCCGTCGGCCCGTGGGCGCTTCGGCCTCGAAGCGCATGCCGTGGACCTCCACCTCCGAGCCGGGGATCGGCACCCGACCGAGGTGCTTGGCCATCAACCCACCCACGGTGTCGACGTCGTCGTCCTCCACCGCGATCCCGCACAGCTCCTCGAGGTCGTCGACGGGGTAGCGCGAGCTGACCCGGATCGAGCCGCTGGCGAGGTGCTGGACCTCGACGGTGGCCTCGTCGTACTCGTCGGTGATCTCGCCGACGATCTCCTCGAGCACGTCCTCGATGGTGACGAGGCCGGCCGTGCCGCCGTACTCGTCGACGACGACGGCGATGTGGCGCCGCCGGGCCTGCATCTCCCGCAGCAGGTCGTCGACCGGCTTGGAGTCGGGGACGTAGAGCACCGGTCGCATCACCGACTCGACGCGCTCGGTGGTCTCGGCCGCGTGCTTGTCGAAGACGCGCTTGGTGATGTCCTTGAGGTAGGCGAAGCCGACGATGTCGTCGAGGTTCTCCCCCACCACCGGGATGCGTGAGTAGCCGCTGCGCAGCGCGAGCGACATCGCCTGCCGCAGGGTCTTGCCGTGCTCGATGAACACGACGTCGGTGCGCGGCACCATGACCTCGCGGACGATGGTGTCGCCCAGCTCGAAGACGGAGTGGATCATCGCCCGCTCGCGGGACTCGATCACGCTGCTCGCCTCGGCAAGGTCGACGAGCTCGCGCAGCTCGGCCTCGGAGGCGAACGGTCCCTCGCTGAACCCGCGGCCGGGGGTCACCATGTTGCCGACGACGATCAGGAACTGCGGCACCGGGCCGAGCACCGCGGTGATCAGGCGCAGCGGCCCGGCCGAGAACAGCGCGACCGTCTCGGAGTGCTGACGGCCGACCGTGCGCGGGCCGACCCCGATGATGACGAACGAGACGACGAGCATCACCAGCACCGTGATGGCCACAGACCACCAGCGGTCGGTCGTCTCCAACACGTCGCGACCGCGCACCTGCTCGACGATGTCGAGGAGCACGACGGCCACCAGCACGATGGCGGTCACCTCGAAGAACATCCGCAGGAACAGCGCGGTGTTGAGGTAGCGGGGCGGGTCCTCGAGCACCTTGAGGACCCGGGTGGCCCCGGAGCGGCCCTCGGCGGCCATCTCCTCGGCGCGGGCCTTCGAGAAGGACGTCAGGGCGGCCTCGACGGCCGAGAAGAGCCCGGCCACCACCACGAGAACACCGGCGACGACGAGCATCGCGACATCCACCGAGGTCATCGGGAGGTGTCCACGTCGGTGGGCCGGTCCGGCGGGTCGGTGAGCTCCTGGCCGTTGCGCACGCCCTGCCACTCGGCCAGCAGGCGGGCCTGGAGCGCGAACATCTCGCGGCGCTCCTCCGGCTCGGCGTGGTCGTAGCCGAGCAGGTGCAGGATCCCGTGGACCGTGAGCAGGTCGATCTCGTCGGCGGTCGCGTGCCCGGCCGTCTCCGCCTGGCGTGCTGCCACGGCTGGGCAGAGGACGAGGTCACCGAGGATCCCTTCCTCGGGCTCCTCGTTCACCAGGCCCGGGCGCAGCTCGTCCATCGGGAAGGCGAGGACGTCGGTGGGGCCCTCCTTCTCCATCCACTGGGCGTTGAGCGCGGCGATGGTGTCCTCGTCGACGGCCTTGATGCACAGCTCGGCCAACGGGTGCACGCGCATCCGGTCCATCACGAACCGCGACAACCGGGACAACCCGCCCAGGTCGAGGGCGGTCCCGGACTCGTCGAGGACCTCGATGCTCATCGGCGACCCTCCCGACCGGACGGGCCGTCGGGGACGGCGCGTGCCTGGCTCTCGGCCTCGAACTCGTCGTACGCCTCGACGATCTTGCCGACCAGGCGGTGGCGCACGACGTCACCGGCGGTGAGCCGGTTGAAGGAGACGTCCTCGATGCCATCGAGGATCCCCTCGACCACGCGCAGACCGCTCTTCACGCCGCTCGGCAGGTCGACCTGGGTGACGTCGCCGGTGACGACGATCTTCGACCCGAAGCCCAGCCGGGTGAGGAACATCTTCATCTGCTCGGGGGAGGTGTTCTGGGCCTCGTCGAGGACGACGAACGCATCGTTGAGCGTCCTGCCGCGCATGTACGCCAGCGGCGCGACCTCGATCGTCCCGGTGGTCAGCAGCTTCGGGATCGTCTCGGGATCGATCATGTCGTGCAACGCGTCGTAGAGCGGGCGCAGGTAGGGGTCGATCTTCTCGCTCAGCGTGCCGGGCAGGAAGCCCAGCCGCTCGCCGGCCTCAACCGCCGGGCGGGTGAGGATGATCCGGTTGACCTGCTTGGCCTGCAGCGCCTGCACGGCCTTGGCCATCGCCAGGTAGGTCTTGCCGGTACCTGCCGGCCCGATGCCGAAGACGACGGTGTGCTTGTCGATCGCGTCGACGTACCGCTTCTGGTTCAAGGTCTTGGGGCGGATGGTGCGCCCGCGGTTGGAGAGGATGTTCAACGACAGCACGTCTGCCGGGCGCTCGGTGGTCTCCGCGCGCAGCATGGTGATCGCCCGCTCGACCGTCTCGGCGGTCAGCCCCTGGCCGGTGCGGATGATCGTCACCAGCTCGTCGAGCAGCCGCTCGGCCAGCGCCATCTCGGCGACCTCGCCGCGCATGGTGATCTGGTTGCCCCGGACGTGCAGGTCGGTGTCGAAGGCCTTCTCCAGCAGCGTGAGGTGCTCGTCGTTGGGTCCGAGGAGGGAGACCATGTCGATGCTCGCGGGCACGACGACGGTGTGCTGGGGATGTTCGCTCATGGGCTCCCCATGCTAGCCCCGGGCATCAGGCAGGTCATCTCGGAGCCGTGGTCGCGTCGGGACTCCGGCGTAGGCTCGCGGCGTGTCCGACAGCCGCGAACTCGGAGGGGACGACGGGATCGACCCCGCCGACCTGCGCTACCACGCCGACCACCGGTCGATCCCGGAGGACGCGCAGAAGCTCGGCCTGGACCGCAACACGCAGGAGGGCGCCATGCTCTCCTTCGCCGGGTCGCTCAACCCGCGCCGCCCGGGACACAAGGTGATCGCCTGGGTGATGCTCCTGGCCCTCGTCGGCCCAGGGCTCCTGACCCTCGGCTGGCCACTTGTCGAGCGCGTCCAGGCCTTCTTCACCTGGTGACGCGTTCTCGCGCCAGCCACGGACGTACTGAGAGTCCTGGATGAACCCTTCCCGCGTCGCCGGCGCGGAGCGACTCAGCCCGGCGGCCAGGTGAACGAGCGGCCGCCGAGCAGGTGCAGGTGCACGTGAAAGACCGACTGCCCGGCCTCGGCGCCGGTGTTGAAGACCAGGCGGTAGTCCTCCGCGACGCCCTCGGCCGCGGCGACGGCGGCCGCGGTGCGGACGAGGGCATCGACCCCGCCCTGGCCCGCGGTCGCCAACGACGCGGCGTTCGGGTGGTGGTCGCGGGGCACGACGAGGACGTGCGTGGGGGCCTGGCCGTTGATGTCACGGAAGGCCACGGTCTGCTCGTCGTCGTGCACGACGTCGGCGGGGACGTCCCCGGCGACGATCCCGCAGAACAGGCACTCGCTCGCAGGTGTCATGCCCCGACGATAGACCGACACGCCACCCTCACCGGTAAACCCCCGAGGGCCCCCGCGCGTGGGACTAGCGTGGAGACGCAGCTGTTGGTCGGGAGCCCTCCGTGCCCCCGGTCCCGCCAGGGTCGAGAGGGGGTCGTGCCGGTGCCTGCGCACGACCCGACCCGCCGCAGCGGGGCCGACACCGCGCGCATCGCCGCCGACGAGGGCATCACCGTGCTCTACGTCGCCCACCAACGCTCCCTGGTGCGGCTGGCGACCCTCCTGCTGCGCGACGCGATGGTGGCCGAGGAGGTCGTGCAGGACGCCTTCGTCGCCGTCCACGACCGGTGGCGACGTCTCCGCGAGCCCGACGACGCCGTGGCCTACCTGCGCCAGGCCGTGGTGAACCGGTGCCGCTCCGTGCTGCGTCGTCGCACCGTGGCCCTCAAGCACGTGCCGCCGGCCGTCCCGGACGCTCCCGGCGCCGACGAGGACGTGGTGGTGCACGAGCGACGCGGCGAGGTGCTCACGGCGCTGCGGGCACTGCCCACCCGCCAGCGTGAGGTGCTGGTCCTGCGCTACTACCTCGACCTGTCCGAGGCCGACATCGCGACGACGCTGGGCATCAGTCGCGGCGCGGTCAAGAGCCACGCATCCCGCGGCTCGGCGCGGTTGCGCGAGATCCTCACCGCGGAGCCCCCGACATGATCCCGTCCCGCACCCCCGACCCCGACGACGCCTGGCTCCGCGCAGCGCTGCGCGACGCCGTCGCCGACATCGACCCGCCCGACCGCCTCGACGAAGTCCTCTCCCGCAGCGGGACGCGCCGTACGCCGTGGGCCCCGGCTCTGGTCGCGGCCGCCGTCGTGGCGGTGGTGGCCGTCGGTGTCGGTGTGGTGCAGCAGGACCGCTCGACGCCTCCGGTCGGCACGGCGCCGGGCTCCCCGACGTCCTCACCGACGCCCTCCGCGACACCAGTGATCCCCGCACGGGTGAACGTGCCGGTTTACCTCGTCGGGGACACCCCCGCCGGTCCCCGGCTGTTCCGCGAGTTCCCGTGGGTCGACACGACCGGCACGGACGACCCCGCCACGATCGCAGTCCGCGCGATGCTCGAGCAGGCTCCGCGCGACCCCGACTACCGCAGCCCGTGGCCGCGTGGCACGACGGCGCAGGTGTCCTGGGTAGGCACGTCCGAGGCCGGCGACCCCGCGGATCCCGACGGCGCCTGGGAGATCGTGCTCCGGCACCCCGCGGTCGACCTCACCCGACGCCCGGCGGGCATGGCCGAGGCCGAGGCCGAGGTCGCGGTCCAGCAGATCGTCCACACCGTCCAGGGCGCGGCCGGCGACGAGACGCGCCACCCGGTCGGTCTGCGGGTGGCCGGTCTCGGCGATGCGGCCCGCACGCCCGCGGTGCTCGGGGTACCGGTCACGGGTCCCGTCTCCGCCGCCCCGGCGAGCGAGGCGCTCGCCGACGTGTGGGTGATCGACCCCGCCGACGGGATCAGCCTGAGCGCCCCCTTCGAGGTCGACGGGCTCGCCGCGGCCTACGAGGCCACCGTCACTTGGTCCCTGGAGGCCCCGGACGGGACCGTCGTGGCCGACGGCTTCGCGACCACCGCGGAGGCCGCCGTCCGCGCGCCGTACCGTTTCACCGTCCCCGACGTGGCACCCGGCGAGTACCTCCTCGTGGTCAGCACCACCGACCCGAGCGACGGCGAGGGACCCGGGGTCACCCGGGACACCAAGCGGGTGACCGTCCGGTGACCCGCCCGTCGCCCCACCGTTCGCTTCGGCCAGCCACCCACCCTCGTCCAGGGAGCACCTCATGAGCCCCACCCCCCTCCACGTCCCCTTCCGCGCTCCCCTGCGCGCTGTCGCACTCGCCGCGGCGCTGCTCCTCACGCTGGGTGCGTGCGGCGACGACGTCGTCGGCGAGACGAGCGCACCGACCTCGGGCACCCCCTCGGCCGAGCCGGAGCCGTCCGCGTCCCCGACCGACGAACCGAAGTCCACCCCGTCGGCCGCGCCCACCGCGAGCGCGTCGAGCGACCCGAGCGGACGCATCACCATCACCGCCCCGGCTCCCGGTGCCGAGGTGGCGGCACCCTTCGAGGTGCGGGGGGAGGCCAACGTGTACGAGGCCACCGTCTCCTGGGAGCTGCGCGACGGGGAGGGCATCGTCGCCGACGGCTTCACCACCGCGGATGAGGCCTACACGATGGCGCCGTACCGCTTCACCGTGGAGGGCGTGCCGTCCGGGGACTACACCCTGGTCCTCTTCGAGGCCGACGCCTCCGACGGGGAGGGAACCACCGCGCGCACCGAGCAGCCGGTCACCGTCACGCCCTGAGCAATCCGCCCTGGGTCAGCCCCAGCGCGGGGTGCGGCTGAGCAGCGCGGCGACGGCGGCCACCCCGGCCGTCGAGGTGCGCAGCACCTCGGAGCCCAACCGCACCGTCGTCGCCCCGGCAGCGCCCAGCGCGGCGAGCTCAGCGTCGGTGAGGCCGCCCTCAGGCCCGACCACCACCACGAGGTCCCGGACACCGGCCAGGGTGAGCCCGGCGAGCGGGAGGCCCCCGTCCGCCTCGTGCAGGACCACCGCCAGGTCGGCGGACCCCACCAGCGCGGCCACCTCGCTCGTCGTGTGCAGGGCGGTGACCTCGGGGAACCAGGCGCGCCGGGCCTGCTTCGCCGACTCCCGGGCGGTCGTGGCCCACCTGGCCCGACCCTTCGCGGCGCGGTCGCCGCGCCACACGGCCACGCAGCGCTCGGCCGCCCACGGCACGACCCGTGCCGCACCCACCTCGGTGAGCACCGCCACGGCAAGCTCACCCCGGTCACCCTTGGGGACCGCCTGGACGACCGTGACCCGAGGTAGCGGTTCGGGCTCGGCGGAGACCTCCTCGACCTGGAGGGTGAGCCGGTTCTTGCCGGTGCTCGTCACCTCGCAGGTGGCTGCGGCACCACGACCGTCGGTGAGCACGACCCGCTCCCCCGGGACCATCCGGCGTACGACGACCGCGTGACGGGCTTCCTCGCCCTCGACGTCGAGGGTGCCTCCGGCACGGGCGGACCCGAGGTCGGGGACGACGAAGACCGGCAGCGTCATGGAACGGCTCCTCGGGTCAGGGGGTCACTTGAAGGCGTCGCGCAGGCGACCGAACATGCCCTTGTGGGAGGCGTGCAGCTGCCCGTCGGGGTGGGTCTCCTCCCGGAGCACGGACAGCTCGCGGAGCAGCTCCTCCTGGCGCGCGTCGAGCCGTGAGGGGGTCTCGACCACCACGCGCACGACGAGATCGCCGCGACCGGTGCCGCGCAGGCTCGGTACCCCGCGCCCGGGCAGGACCGTCTCGTGGCCCGACTGGGTGCCGGCACGGATCTCCAGCGGCACGCTGGTCTCCAGCTCCGTCTCCGCACCCTCCTCGACGAGGTCGGCCTCGAGGGTGGGCAGGTCGATGGTCGTCCCCAGGGCGGCCGCCGTCATCGGCACCGCGACGGTGGCCAGCAGGTCGGAGCCCTGCCGGGTGAACCTGCGGTGGTCGGCGACGTGCATCTCGACGTAGAGGTCGCCGGCGGGGCCGCCACCGGGGCCCACCTCGCCCTCCCCGGTGAGCTGCACCCGGGTGCCGGTGTCGACCCCGGGCGGGATCTTGATGGTGAGGTCGCGCCGGGAGCGCACCCGCCCGTCGCCGGAGCACTCGCGGCAGGGCTCGGGGATGATCGTGCCGAAGCCGCGGCAGGCCGCGCACGGCCGCATCGTGCGGATCTCGCCGAGGAACGAGCGCTGGACCTGGTGCACCTCGCCCCGTCCGCGACAGGTCTCGCACGGCACGGGAGCGCTGCCCGGCGCAGCGCCGTCGCCGCTGCAGGTGGCGCATCGCACGGCGGTGTCGACCTTCAGCTCCCGGGTCACGCCGAAGGCGGCCTCGGCGAGGTCGACCTCGAGCCGGATCAGG
>JAUYLL010000068.1 GCA_030698375.1 Nocardioides sp.
GCTGGCGTCGCTGGCCGGTGCGCGGGTCGCGCTCGTCGACGGCGGACGTCCCGGTGAGGACGACCAGCCCACGACGTAGGCTGGAGCCGCCCGACTGGGCCCCTGTCCGTACGACCCGAGGAACCCTGCCGTGAGCGCCGAGAACTCCACCACCACCGCCCCGACGACCGCCCCTGGGGTCCCGGCCACCGGCACCGACGGGGTCAAGCGCGGCATGGCCGAGATGCTCAAGGGCGGCGTGATCATGGACGTCGTCACCGCGGAGCAGGCCAAGATCGCCGAGGACGCCGGCTCCGTCGCGGTCATGGCCCTCGAGCGGGTGCCGGCCGACATCCGCGCCCAGGGCGGCGTCTCCCGGATGAGCGACCCCGACATGATCGACTCGATCGTCGCGGCCGTCTCGATCCCGGTGATGGCCAAGACCCGCATCGGACACTTCGTCGAGGCCCAGGTCCTGCAGAGCCTCGGCGTGGACTACATCGACGAGTCCGAGGTGCTCACCCCGGCCGACTACACCCACCACATCGACAAGTGGGCCTTCACGGTGCCGTTCGTGTGCGGTGCGACCAACCTGGGCGAGGCCCTGCGCCGGATCTCCGAGGGGGCGGCGATGATCCGCTCCAAGGGCGAGGCCGGCACCGGCGACGTCTCCAACGCCGTCACCCACATGCGCACCATCAAGGGTGAGATCCGCCGCCTGCAGGGGATGTCCCCCGACGAGCTGTACGTCGCCGCCAAGGAGCTCCAGGCGCCGTACCCGCTCGTCAAGGAGATCGCCGAGACCGGCACGCTGCCGGTGGTGCTCTTCACCGCGGGCGGCATCGCGACCCCCGCCGACGCGGCGATGATGATGCAGCTCGGCGCCGACGGCGTGTTCGTCGGCTCGGGCATCTTCAAGTCCGGCAACCCTGAGGAGCGTGCCGCCGCGATCGTCAAGGCGACCACCTTCCACGACGACCCGAGCGTCGTCGCCGAGGTCAGCCGTGGGCTGGGCGAGGCCATGGTCGGCATCAACGTCGAGGAGCTTCCCCAGGCGCATCGGCTGGCTGAGCGCGGCTGGTGACCGCCGGGCCGCGGTCCTTGCACTGATCTTGCAGGCGGATGTTGTGCCGGCCGGGTCACGAGGGCCGATCCCATTCTTGAGCGCTAGCCACTGGGCGGCGCCGGAACAGGGAGATCCAGGATGCGCAAAGAGACCAAGGGTGCATTCGCGGCCGGCACCGCCGCCGTCCTGCTGTTGGGTGGCGCCGGCTCGCTGGCGTACTGGACCGACGCCGAGGACATCGAGGGTGGGTCCGTGAACACCGGCAGCCTGGCGCTGGGCACGTCTACCTGTGGCGCCGTGTGGGTCTACGCCGATGGCAACGCTGGCGCCGGAACGACAGTGACGACCATCGTTCCTGGTGACGCTGTCAGCAAGGAGTGCACCTTCTCGATCACGGCCACCGGTGACAACCTCACGGCCGAGCTGACCTCCCCGACCACCACCGTGATCCCCGACCCGGCCGGCACCACCTCGTTCGACGCGACGGTGGCAGTCTCCTACGAGGATGCACTGGGGGCCGCCTTCCCGACCACGATCACGGAGTCCAATGACGGCGACGTGGTCACCGCGACGATCACGGTCACGTTCCCGTTCGGCACGGACGAGGACGCCGAGACGGTCATCAACGGCAACGACACCCAGGGCGTGACCGCGACGCTGGACGGCATCAACGTCACGTTGACGCAGACCGAGTCCTGAGCTCACCGGGGACACCGGTGATGGCTCTGCGCGGCCTCGCGAGCGGGATGATCAAGGGCCTCTGCTGGCTCGTCATTCTGCTCGCGGGTGCGGCGCTCGTGGTATCGGTGCTGATCCCCCGGGTCGCGGGCGCGACTCCGTACACCGTGCTCACGGGCTCGATGGAGCCGGGCATGGCGCCGGGAACGTTGGTCGTGGTACGGCCGGTGGCGGCGCCCGACATCGGCAGCGGCGACGTCATCACCTACCAGCTGAGGTCCGGAGAGCCGGTCTTCGTGACCCACCGGGTCGTGTCGGTCGGGACCAACCTCAAGGGTGAGCAACAGATCATCACCCAGGGCGACGCCAACGAGGTGCCCGACGAGCTGGCCGTCAGGTCGGTCCAGGTGATGGGCGAGAAGTGGTACTCCGTGCCCTACCTCGGCCACGTGAACAACATCCTCACCGGAAAGGAGAGGCAGATGGCCGTCTACGTCGTTGCTGCCCTCCTGCTCGGTTACGGGGCGTTCATGGGCACCTCCGGCGCTCGCGATCGACTCCAGAACCGGCCCGCCTCCCAGGGCCGCCCGAAGGTGCAGGCGTCGTGAACCTCCGGGTGCTCGCGCCCCTCGTGGCCTTCGTACTGCTGGTCCCGGGCTCGTCTGCCGCGGCCGCGGACGAGATTGGGCTCAGCCCCGACGGCGTGCAGTGGGGCGATCAGCTCGCACCGCTCTTCGATGGCACAGTCCGCTGGGTGCCCGGTGACGTCCGGACCGCCTCGTTCCACGTGCGTAACCAGGCCGCTGATGCGGTGCGTCTCGCGATCGCGGTCGAGACGATCGGTGCCGCCCGGTTGCTCGACGGCCACGCGGTGTCCCTGTCGGCCCGCAGCGGCGCCGGTCGCTGGGTGCATCTGCATCAGGTGGGCCAGCGGTTCTCGATCAACGACGCGGCGATCCCGGCTGGGGAGCAGACGCGCGTCCAGGTGCGGGCGGCCTTCGCCCCTTCCTCGACCAATCGGTCACAGCGTGACTCGGTCGCGCTGCGCTTCCGTGTGGTGCCGAGCGAGGCGACCGCGGACGACTCTCGGGGGCCGGAGGGCGCGCCTGACAAGGACGGTGACGACCCCACCGCCGGGCTGCTTCCCGACACCGGCGCGCCGGCCTTCGGATGGCTCCTGCTGCTCGCGGCCACCCTCCTCGGTGCCGGAGCCGCGCAGATCCGCTCCAAGCGAGGTGGTCAGCATGGGTAGGCACGCCAGGTCCCGCCATGCCGGCCCTCGTCGCATCCGGGTGCGTCGGACCGGACGGGTGCGCGCCCTGCTCAGCCTCGGGCTGGTGATCGGGCTGGTCCAGCTGGGGACGATGGCCTATTGGACCGACGAGGCTGTGGTCACCGGAGGGACGTTCCAGACGGGCACGATCGACGTGAAGGCGGGCAGCCCGGCCGTCGACAACAACCCCCCTGCCTTCTCCACCTCGTTCACGATGGAGAACATGGTGCCCGGCTCGACGAAAGACGCTCCCTTACTGGTCACCAACGACGGCACGGTGCCGTTCACCTTTCTGGTCAACGGCTCGGCCACGAACAGTGGCGCGGGAACCAACCAGCTCGGCGCTGCGCTGCGGATCTCGGTGTTCCCCTCGGAGAGCGGCGGCGGCTGCACGGGCACGGCCCTGGCCAGCGACCTGCCGGTCAACGGCGCGGTCCTGCCCACCCAGTCGGTCCTGGCGGCAGCTCCGGACCCCAACACGCGCCAGTACTGCTTCCGCGCGACCCTGCCCAGTAATGCCAGCACCGACCTGCAGGGGATGTCGTCGGTGGTGACCCTCACCGTCGTCGCGACCTCGGTGGCGCCATGAGCCGCCTGCGCCGCTCCGCCCGCGAGGTCGCCCTGACGGTGGGGGCGACGCTCGGCCTCGTCTGCATCCTCGCGGCCCTGGCGGCCGCCTTCCTCGACGTGCACCTGCTGGTGTTCCGCTCCGGGTCCATGGCACCGACCGTCGACACCGGTGGGGCGGCGCTCGCCAGGACTGTGCCGGCAGCGGAGCTTGAGGTCGGCAACATCGTCAGCGTTGTGGGCGAGGACCGGATCCGGGTCACCCACCGTGTCGTCGCCCTGGAGCCCGCCGGCGACGCGGTCGCCCTGACGCTGCGCGGTGACGCCAACCGCGTCGACGACTCCGCGCCGTACGTCGTGACCAGCGCGGAGCGGGTCTTCGTCCATGTTGACCGGCTCGGGTACGTCGTGTCCTGGTTGGCCTCGCCCGTGGGGTACGTCGCCGCGGGCGCCGCGGTCGTCGGGCTGCTGTTCCTCGGGTTCGGTGGCGGCGGAAGGCCTCGACCACCCATAGGCGGTCGCCGGCGAGCTGAGCACCGCGTCTCCGAGCGGGGCAGCGTCTCCGCACCAGTGGCGCTGCTGGTGGCTGGCGGGCTCGCTGTGGTGGCGCTCGTGACTCCGTCGGTCGTGCAGCCGACGATGGCCAGTTGGACCGACTCCGCGACGGCGGGGGGCACGTTCTCGGCGCTCACAGTCGCCCCGTCCCCGTCGTTCAACTGTGGCGGACTAGGACTCCTATCGGTCACCTTCAGCTGGACAGCCGTCGCCGGAGCCACGAGCTACACCGTGCACTACGGGGCGGGCGGTTCTCAGACTCGGAACGTCACGGCACCGTCCACCAGCACGACTATCACCTCAGCGATCTCCAGTGGCACCGCGTGGGTGGTGGTGAACCGAAACTTCGGGTCGGTGACGTGGAGCTCGGTCGCCTCGAACACCCGCACCTACACGGTCGCGGTGGTCAGTCTCTGCGGATGACCGGGTGCTTACTACACTCCCTCGGTGCTCTCCCCGACCATCGGCGTCCTCGCCCTCCAAGGCGACGTCCGCGAGCACCTGCGGGCGCTGGAGGCAGTGGGAGCGGAGGCCGTCCGCTGCCGGCGCCCCGAGGAGATCGCGTCGGTCGACGCGCTGGTGCTCCCCGGAGGCGAGTCCACGACGATGGCCAAGCTCGCCCGGACCTTCGGGGTCTTCGATCTGGTCCGCGAGCGGATCGCCGCGGGGATGCCGGTGCTCGGTACCTGCGCAGGGATGATCCTGCTCGCCGAGCGGGTGCTGGACGGTGCGGAGGGCCAGGAGACCTTCGGCGGGCTTGACGTGACCGTGCGCCGCAACGCCTTCGGACGTCAGGTGGACTCCTTCGAGGGCACGGTGCACCTCACCGGCATCGAGGGTGCTGTCCCGGCGGTGTTCATCCGGGCGCCGTGGGTCGAGGAAGTTGGCGCGGGGGTCGAGGTACTGGCGCGGGTCGAGGAGCAGCCGGACGAGGGGTCCGGTGTGGGGAGGTCTGCGCTGGGTAGGATCGTCGCGGTCCGCCAGGGCACGGTCCTGGCGACCGCCTTCCACCCCGAGATGGGTGGGGACCCCCGGGTCCACGGGTTGTTCGCCGACATGGTGCGCGCGGCGCTCGACCGGCCCGGGTCCTGACCGACGACCACGAAGAGGGACGCATGTCTGGCCACTCCAAGTGGGCGACCACCAAGCACAAGAAGGCGGTCGTCGACGCTCGCCGCGGCAAGCTGTTCGCCAAGCTGATCAAGAACGTCGAGGTCGCCGCGCGGATGGGCGGTGGCGACCTGTCGGGCAACCCGACGCTCTACGACGCCATCCAGAAGGCCAAGAAGTCCTCGGTCCCCAACGACAACATCGACCGCGCGGTGAAGCGCGGCTCCGGCGCCGAGGCGGGGGGCGCGGAGTACCAGACGATCATGTACGAGGGCTACGGCCCCAACGGTGTCGCGATGCTCATCGAGTGCCTCACCGACAACAAGAACCGCGCCGCGATGGAGGTCCGCACCGCGATGACCCGCAACGGCGGCTCCCTCGCCGACCCGGGCTCGGTGTCCTACCTCTTCGGCCGCAAGGGCGTCGTCATCGTCCCGCGCGACCAGGAGGGACGGACGGTCACCGAGGACGACATCGTCGAGGCGACGCTCGAGGCCGGCGCCGAGGACGTCAACGACCTGGGGGAGACCTTCGAGGTCCTCTCCGAGGCCACCGACCTGGTCGCGGTGCGCACCGCCCTTCAGGCCGCGGGCCTCGACTACGACTCCGCCGATGCCTCGTTCGTGCCCTCGATGCAGATCGAGCTCGACGAGGACGGGGCCGGCAAGGTCTTCCGGCTCGTGGAGGCCCTCGAGGACCTCGACGACGTGCAGAACATCTACGCCAACTTCGACGTCCCAGACGAGGTCCTCGCCGCGCTCGATGCCTGAGCCGGGCGTCATCGCGAGAAGACTGTCGGTGCCGGGTGATGGACTGGGTCCATGCTCGACAGGGAACGCCTCGATGATCTCGGCAAGGCCGAGGTCTTCGAGGTCATGCGTGCCTCGCGGGCGCGAGTGGCTCGTGAGCGGGCGGATGAGCTGGTCGCTGCCGCGCATCTCGCGGTGCTGTATGACGCCCCGTCGATGGCCCCGGTTCCGGACCTGTTGGCGGTGGTCTCCGAGCGGATGGTCACCCTCGGCGGGGCCGGCACGCCGCAGGTCAGTGAGTTCGCGGCGACCGAGCTGGGCCATGGTCTCGCGTGCGGCCCCGACGCGGCGGCGGCGCTGCTCGCGGACGCGCTCGACCTGAAGCACCGGCTGCCCGGTCTGTGGGAGCGGCTGCTCGAGGGTGAGGTCGACGCCTGGCGGGCACGCGTGGTCGCCCAGGAGACACGGGCGTTGAGCCTCGAGGCCGTCGAGTGGGTCGATGCCCGGTTGGGTGAGACCCGCCGCTCGATCACCGGTGTGGTGGGGCAGCTGGTCGCCGAGGCGTTGCGGCGGTTCGACCCGGAGTCCTTCGCGCAACGCGAGGCCGCCAGGCTGGACGGGCGAGGGGTGTTCGTGGAGCGTCCCGGACCTGCTGGTGTCGGCGCGACGACGCGGGTCGCGATGGTCCTCGACACCCCGGACGCGGCGCTGCTGGACGCCACGTTGGATGACCTGGCCACGATCCACGCCGTCCTGGGTGATCACTCACCGTTGCAGGTCCGCCGTGCGAAGGCGGTCGGCACGCTGACGAACCCGCAGCTGGCGATGGACCTGCTGGCTGGTGATCTGACCACTCACGCCACGACCAAGTCGGCTGGCTCGAAGCTGCCGAAGGGGGTGCGGGGTCGGTCGGCGGTGGTCTACCTGCACCTGGACGCCTGCGACGTCACCGACTTCGTCAACGAGGGTGTCGATGTCGGCGGGCGCATCGAGCGTCTCGGGCCCGCGACGCTCGACCTGCTCGGGGAGTGGCTCACTCGTCCCGGTGGGATCGCCCGCGACGGCATCACCCTGCGCCCGGTGCTCGAGACGACCCGCACCGACGGGGGCAACGGTCGGGTGCCG
>JAUYLL010000072.1 GCA_030698375.1 Nocardioides sp.
GAACGCGTAGGAGCGGTCGATGTAGGCCAGCGACTGCTGCAGGTCGATGATGTAGATGCCGTTGCGCTCGGTCATGATGAAGCGCTTCATCTTGGGGTTCCAGCGACGGGTCTGGTGCCCGAAGTGGACGCCGCTCTCGAGGAGCTGGCGCATGGTGACGACGGCCATAGCCTTCCGTACCTTTCTCGTGGCCCCGCGGGGCCGTTTCCAGTTTGTCGCGGGGCACACGGGTCGCGTGCCTCGCCCTGGCGCTCGGCGCGACCCGACCCGGTCACCCGGGACTGGGGGTCGTCGCCCGCGGTACCGACCCGAAGGAAGGCGGCGGAATCGAGCGCGCGAAGTCAACCCGGACAGCCGGGTTGCGCTCTCAGTCTAGGTGTGTCGGGCGGAGGTGCCTAATCCGACCGTCGGCCCGGGCCGACGGTCGTCCCCAGGTCGCGCGGGCGCGAATCGGTCCCCAGCTCCGCTGTGCCCGCCCCCGCGATGCGACGCTCCAGGGTGGGGTGGACCGATGCCCCACCGTTCCACCGCCCGTCACCCTCTCCCCCGCCGCCTGCGGCTCCCCGGACCCGTGCTGACCCTGTTCCTCGTCGCGCTGGTGGCGGGGTTCCCCGCAGTGGTCGCCACCTCTCCCGCGGCGTCGGCCGGGTCCGCGTCCTGGCCGCTGGCGCCTCGGCCGGAGGTGCTCTCGCGCTTCGACCCACCATCGTCGACCTGGGCCGCAGGGCACCGCGGTGTCGACCTGCTCGGAACCCCCGGTCAGCCGGTCCGGGCTGCTCTCGGCGGAACGGTCGCGTACGCCGGGCTGCTCGCCGGGAAGGGTGTGGTCGTCGTGCGTCACGGGTCGACCCGCACGACCTACGAGCCGGTCGACGCGGTCGTCGACGTCGGCGCCACCGTCGCTCCGGGCGAAGTCCTCGGCCACCTGAACCCGGCCGGGAGCCACTGCCTCCCTCGCACCTGCCTGCACTGGGGCCTCATCGAGGACACGCTCGGTGGCGACGCCTACCGCGACCCCCTCTCATTGGTCGGTGGTGGTCCGATCCGGCTCCTGCCCTGGGCAGGGCTCGGAACCACGTCGAGCCCTGCCAGCACTCCCGGAGGGACCGACACGACCACCGGCACCGCGGGCTCAGGCGCGCGGGTGGGCCTGGCGGTAGGCCTGGCGTAGCCGGTCGGTGCTCACGTGCGTGTAGAGCTGCGTCGTGGCCAGCGAGCTGTGGCCCAGGAGCTCCTGCACCACCCGCAGGTCGGCGCCTCCCTCGAGGAGGTGGGTGGCCGCGGTGTGCCGCAGTCCGTGTGGGCCGAGGTCCGGCGCACCCGGCACGTCCTCGAGCCGTCGGTGGACGAGCTCCCGGACCCGGCGGGGGTCGACCCGACCGCCACGGGTGCCGAGGAAGAGGGCGGGCCCGGACCGAGGGTGTGCGAGGGCCGGGCGACCTCGTGCGAACCAGGCGTCGAGGGCGGTCGCTGCGGGCACGCCGTACGGGACGCTGCGCTCCTTGCGACCCTTGCCGAGCACCCGCACCAGGCGCCGCTCCAGGTCGACGTCGTCGACGTCGAGACCGCAGAGCTCGCCCACGCGGATCCCGGTGGCGTAGAGCAGCTCGAGCACCGCGGCGTCCCGCACCCCCTCGGGAGTGCCGTCGTCAGCGATCCGGGCGGCCTCCTCGAGCAGGCTGCGTGCCTCGTCGCGGCGCAGCACCGGGGGCAGGGTCCGGTGGGCCCGCGGCGAGACGAGCTGGGCGCCGGCATCGGTCGTCGTCCGTCCGGTGCGCCGAGCCCACGCGGTGAAGACCCGGGCGGCCGTGGCGCGCCTCGCGATCGTCGTGCGTGCGCGGCCGAGGGTCTGCTGCTTGGCCAGCCAGCTGCGGAGGAGACGCAGGTCCAGCTCCTCGAGGTCGTCGTGGCCGAGCAACCCGGCGTGACCCAGGAGGTCGGCCACGTCACCGAGGTAGGCACGGACGGTGTGCGGGGTGAGGTCCCGCTCCACCGCGAGGTGCGTCTCGTACGCCGCCAGCGCCGCGGCGAAGCCCTCGGGCAGGGCCCCCACGCCCTGCTCCCCCTCGTCGGCCGTCACCGACCCAGGGTAGGAACTATCCGCACCCCCGCGCGGGAGCCACGCGGCGCCTCAGGTGGCCCGGCCCAGCTCACCGAGCCTCCACCCCGCGTCGTGCTGCTCGGCGAAGCCCGCCTCGGCGAGACGACCGAGTGCCCCGAGGACCCGGGCACGGTCCATTCCGGCGGTGCGGGCAACCGCGGTGAGCTCCGCGCTGCGCCGGACCGGGAGGGCGTCGAGGACCTGCCGCTCCACCTCGTCGAGCGCGTCGCGGGGGCTGTCCGCGCCCCGGCGGTCGGTCAGGAGGGCCTGCCCCATGGGCGCGAGCGCCTCGATGACCTCCTCGCCGCGGGTCACGAGCAGCGCGTCGCGGGTGCGGATCAGCTGGTGGACCCCGGCAGACGGGGCGCTCGTCACCGGGCCGGGCACCCCGAGCAGGGGGCGACCGAGCGCCGAGGCCCAGTTCGCGGTGTTCAACGCCCCGCTGCGGAGCGCGGCCTCGACGACCACCGTCCCCTTCGTCAGGGCCGCGATCAGCCGGTTGCGGGTGAGGAAGCGCTCGCGTCGCACCGCCCGCCCGGGCGGCAGCTCCGAGACCAGCAGCCCATGGTCAGCGATGAAGTCCAGGAGCCGGGTGTGGGCGACCGGGTAGGCGCGATCGACCCCGCAGGCGAGCACCGCGACGGTCGTGCCGCTGGCGGCGAGGGCACCCCGGTGGGCGGCCTGGTCGATACCGAAGGCACCCCCGGACACGACTCCCCACCCCTCGTGGGCGAGGCGGGCAGCGAGGTCCCCGGCGACCGAGGCGCCGTACGACGTCGCCGAGCGCGAGCCGACGACGGCGACGGCTCTGGTGGCCACCTCGTCGAGGCGGGCAGGGCCCCGCACCCAGAGCCCGAGCGGTGCTCCGCCGCGACCCTGGACGGGCGCACTGCTCGCGAGGTCGTCGACTCCGGTGGGCCACTCCTCGTCGCCGGGGACGAGGAAGCGGATCCCCAGCGCGTCGGCCTGCTCCAGCTCACGGGCCGGGTCGAGGACGCGCAGCCGCTCGGCGACGTCGCTGGCGAGCCCCCTCACGTCACGGTCAGCACGCAGCTGCTCGTGGACGAGGACGGCGCCGTGCTCGGTGACGGCACGGGCCAGGCGCAGGTCGCCAGGCTCAGTCAGGTGGACCAGCGCGGCACGGGCGATCCGCTCGGCGTCTGGGGCCCGGGCGCTCACGAGGCGACCCTCGCGCCGAGGGCGGCCAGGTCGACGGGCCGGCCCGCGCGCAGCGCCAGC
>JAUYLL010000073.1 GCA_030698375.1 Nocardioides sp.
GCCGATGTGATCGCTGCCGGGCCTGGATGACACCTAGGTGACTGCGGGACCGATCAACGTCTCGCAGTCACCTAGGAGGAAGCCATGTCCACCACCGTCACCTTCGCCGGCAACCTGGCCGAGGCTCCCGAGCTGCACTACACCCGCGAGAACAAGCCGTTCGGCAGCTGCCGGGTCCTGGTCAACCGGCGCGTACAGTACGACGAGGGGGAGTGGGTCAACGACGAGCCCACCGCCCACAACGTCAAGATCTTCGGCTCGGCCGCCACCCACGTGCACGACAGCTGTGGATCCGGCGACCCGATCTTCGTCCACGGCCTCGAGCGCACCGAGAGCTGGCCGGACAAGGAGACCGGCGAGAAGCGCACCAAGGACGTCGTGGTCGTCGACAACCGCTTCGGCGAGGTCGGCGTCTCGCTCAAGTACGTCTCCGCGCGCATCGAGCGCGCCACCCGCCCGGCTCAGGCCAGCTGACAGCGCGGAGGTTCTGATGGATCTCGTCGTACAGTCCCCGGACGAGCTGCTCGCTGCAGTGCCACACGTCCTCGGCTTCAAGCCCGAGGAGTCGATCGTTCTCGTTCCCTTCGGGCCCGGGCTCCCGATCACCCGCGTCAACCTCCCCAGGAGCGCCGCCGACCGCGAGGGGGTCTGGGATGCCATCAGCGGCCCCTACGGCCGCCACGCCCGCCCCGGCGCTCGGCTGGGCATCCTCTGCTACACCGAGGACCGCCGCAGCGCCGAGCTGGCCAGCCAGCACCTGTCCAACCGGCTCGAGACCGTGGGCATCACCACCCACATCCGGCTGTGGTCCGACGGGGAGCGGTGGCGGGAGTTCAACACCGGCGCCACCGGGCTGCAGACCCAGGCGACCGCCGAACGGATCGCGGCCGCGACCGTGCTCTCCGGCTCAGCGCAGCCGGCCTCCAGCCGAGCCTCCCTGGCTGCCTCCATGGTCGGCGACCGTGAGCCGATCGCCCAGCTGATCCCGGCAGTTCGAGCGGCGGCCGCAGCCAGCACACCGGCCGTGGAGCGGGACTGGGCACTGGACCGTCTCGAGCAGTTCCACACCGACGGCAACCGGCTCTCCGACCTCGACGGCGCACGGATGCTCGTCGCGCTGGAGACGATCGGCACCCGCGACGCCATGTGGGAGGACATGACCAAGGAGAACCACACCTCCCACATGGCGATCTGGAACGACCTCACCCGCCGCGCCCCTGACGAGGTCCGCGCTGCGCCGGCCTCCATGCTGGGCTTCTCCAGCTGGTTGCACGGCGACGGCGCCAAGGCCTGGTGCGCACTCGACCAGGTGCCCCCCGACCGGCCCTACTCCATGGCCGCCATCGTCGCCTCCGCCCTGCAGAACGGCATTCACCCCCGCGAGTGGGAGCGGTACCAGACCCAGATGCGGGACCTCGCCGGCGAGCTCGACGAGTCCTTCGTGCCCAAGCCTCCCGAGCAGCAGCGAGACGTGCCGCGCACGCAGCCCATCACCGACCGCCCCGGCCCGGGCCGCTGAGGAGACCGCGATGACCTACGACGAGATCGATCCGATCGACCGGGCCCAGCCCAGCGCAACCGAGCGCCAGCTGCGGCGCCTGGTGGTGCCCGAGCCCGCGGCCTACGCCCCCGATAAGCGCCTCGACGTCATCCACGACCCCGACCTCAAACTCTTGTGGGGAGAGCAGGCATGAGTGGCTCACCAGCCGACGACAACCGGCAACCCAGCGACGAATCCGTCGTGCCCAACTCCGCACAGACTCCGGATGTCGACGGATGGGTGCTCGCGAACGCCGCGGAGGTCGCCCGGAATATCGAACGCCACGGCATACCCACCACGTGGTCGGAGGCAGCGGAGCGGTTGAGGCGCACTGCCGAGCTGATGTCATGCCCGATCGTTGTCCCCGACGACGGGGGCAAGCTCACCCCACTGCCCCAAGAGGAAGCGCCCCTATGGCAGCAGGTCGGGTTCGCGGAGTCTGTCGCGTGTGCTGCGGTGCACTACGCGGGCCAGCCTTACTACCCGGAAGATCCCCAAGGTTCGCGAGTCGAGATCGCGATTCCCTGGGGCACCGCAAGTGCGCTGGTCCACCTGCTCAGCGCACTCCTGGTTGCTCGGCTCACCGTCCCCACGCCTTGCGGCGACGAGGATTGCGTAGGTGCGGCGCACCTGCTCAGTCGACTTAGCCTCGACGTTGCGTTCGAGCTCTCCCGTGACGACGACGACCTCCTGGGTGAGGAGGAAATGGTCGGGGAGCGCGTCTACCTCTTGATGCGATCCTGCGATGTCTGGCAGGCGCTCGACCTACTGAGCAGCGGAAGGGAAGCGCTCCGACTGGCCGGCACAGCCGATATGGAGAACTTGGACCTCACCCTGTGGGATGCCCGCGGCTGGCTGTTCGGCCCCCACGAGGAAGCTTTGTGAGCACCCCGCACGGCATCGACGCCGACCGGCTCGCTCGCGTCACCCTCAGCCGGACCATCGAGCCCGGAGATCTGCGCGTCACCGGCCTCGTCAGTGAACTCGGCGCCGGTAAGGTCCTCGGCTACCTCGAGGCCGCCGCCGAGGTGGAGAACCACTGGGGCTTCCCCCTCGCCCGGGAGCTCGGCCGCGTCGACCCCGCCCAGGTGCTCGAGCAGGCCGCCGCCCGAGGCATCCGCTTCGTTGTCCCCGGCGACGCCGAGTGGCCCACCCAGCTCGACGCACTCCGCAACACCGGGGCACTGCACGACCGTGACGGCGAACCCGTCGGTCTGTGGGTCCGTGGAGCGCACGACCTGCGCCTGCTCGCGGGCAACTCGGTGGCCGTGGTCGGATCGCGAGCTGCAACCAGCTACGGCACCGAGCAGGCGACCGAGCTGAGTCGCGACCTCGCCTCCATGGGCCACACCGTCATCAGCGGCCTTGCGCACGGCGTCGACGAGGCCGCGCACCGTGGTGCCCTCATCGCTGGCGGCCCGACCATCGCCGTCCTGCCCGGCGGCGTCGACCGGCCCTACCCGGCCGCAAACGCGCAGCTGCTCGAGGCGATCGCCGAACGCGGCCTCGTCGTCTCGGAGGCACCCCCGGGAGCCGGACCCACCAGGACCCGCTTCCTGGCGCGGAACAGGATCGTCGCCGGCCTGTCTGAGGGGACGTTGGTCGTTGAAGGCGCAGTGCGCAGTGGCGCACTCAACACCGCCCACTGGGCCACCAACCTGCACCGACCCGTCATGGGCGTCCCCGGCCCCGTGAGTAGCGCGGCCTCCACCGGCGTGAACCAACTGATCCGCCTCGGCCAGGCCAGCATGGTCACCACCGCCCAAGACGTCATCACCGACGTCATGACCCACGCTGCCAGAGCAGCCGGCGGCTCCGAGCAGCTCGACGAGTCTTTCGTCCCGAGCCCGGTGCGCTCCACGCAACGCGCGATTCCCACCCCGGCAGCCCGGGCCTCCGCGCCTCGCCGATGACGGCCCACCGACGCCTGTGGATAACCCGAATTGGGCCGGACCCGCACTTACTCTACTGAGAGTTCCTAGGTCCCCACCAATCCGACAAAGGAGGAACCTCCGATGATCACCCTGACCATCCAGCCGCCGGTCGTCCGCGTCGACTGGACGTGGACCGTGAGCGTCGAGCGCGTGCTGGGTGCAGCGCCCGACCTGCTCACGTGGGCCGACACGCCGAGCACAGAGTGAGCCGACAATGCGCAGCGCCCACCCGAACGAACGCTCGAGGACCTCGACGATGCTGGGCGAGCTCGGCGTCGCGTGACCACCGACCGCCACTGGACGAGTTGGACCTCAGCGACTTGGGCCAGTCCAGTTCGGGTCGACCGGCACAGGGATCAGATCCTCAGTGTGCAGCCAGTCCATCTTGACCACCGGCTTGAGGGCCGCGTCGTCATGCCAGACCACAAGGGCCTCCCAGCGTCGGTCCTCGCGCTTCCAGTCGAGGATCAGCCCCCGAGACGGCTTGAGCCGGCCCGAATTCCGGATGAGAACGAACCGCACGTCGCCGTACGGCCGCCACGCGTCGTTCTTCGGCGGATTGGCAGACACGACGTCGCTCACTCGGTCGTGAGCAGCTCGGAGGAGATCCACTCCTCGACCGTGGCCCACCGTCCAGGCCTCAACTGCGCGACGTAGGCGACTCGGCCCTCCCACACGTGGCCTGCGCGGCGCCACTCCAGCAACAGGCCCGGGCGGGGGTGTGATGCGTCGACGGGCATGCTGACCCAGCAGTGCCGCCCTGGATGTCCCGACCCGGCCGCGGTCACCGGCTGCTGCGCAGGCTCCGTCGGCTGGTCGACGCGCACCCGGTCCTTCAAGGGGATGCCGGCCCCGCGCCCGTAACCGCCCGCCATGCCACCTAGGGTAGAACAAGTGTTCGAACAATCGGCGAACGGATCGGACCGCCGATGCGCGCGAACCGGTCTCGTCGTGTCGGCCGGTTGCCGTAGTTTCGGCCCATGAGCAGTCAGGGCCGCCCGTCGATCCAGTTCACCCTGAACGGTCAGCGCTACGAGCTGAGCCGCGATGGCGTCGAGAGCCGCCTCATCGACGTCGCGCCCGACGCGATCCGCAAGCACGCCGTGCGAGTGAATGACACGTGGTTCCCGGTGATTCAAGCCTTCGAGGTGGCCACCGGGATCCCGCGATCGGAGTTCATGTCCAACACGGCGCGCCGGCACCTGGCGGCACTGGGCTACGAGGTCGCCGGCGACATCGATACGCGCACGGCACCGCCGGCGGATCGTCCCGCGCTCGCCACATCAGCGGCACCGCGGCCGCCTCGTCGCGATCCCGCCATGGCGGCCGAGCCCGGAGGGGAGTGGCACACCGAAGCCAACGTCCAGGCGGCGCTGGTGACGGCGCTGGCCGGAGAGGGATGGCGGATTCTGTCGGTGGCCAACACCGCGACCAAGGAGCACGGCATCGACGTGATCGCCTCCCGCGATGACCAGACCGCCGGAGTCGAAGTGAAGGGATACCCGAGCCGCGGCTACGCCGATCCCGCGCGGGCAGGAGAGGTCAAGCGCACGAGCCCGAGCACGCAGGCCGGCCACTGGTACTCCCAGGCCGTGCTCGCCGCCATGCGTCTGCGAGGCAAGGAGCCGCAATGGCGCAGCGTCATCGCCCTCCCCGACTTCCCGCGCTACCGCGACCTGCACACCGAGACGGCCTGCTCGCTCGCCGCAGCGCAGATCGAGGTCTGGTGGGTAGACCAGGCGGGCGCGGTCCAGCGCCCATGACGACCGCTCGCTGGTACGCCCGCCCCGCAGGCGAAGGCCTCACGCTGAGGAAGACCCCGCGCCTGGCCAGCTGGAACAAGGCCACCGACCCCGACCAGATCCGGCTGCGGGACTACCTCGAGGACACTGCCGACCTGCTCGCACCCGCCAGGGTGACGACCGGCCCCTGGACGCTGGTCCTCGACGTCGGGCTCCCGCCGGGCCGGGACCTGATCGACATGGCCGACCTGGACAACTACGCCTACCCGCTCGCGACTCATCTGCGCACCGACGATCTGGTGTCGGTGTGGTGCACCAAGCGCCATGCGGACACCTCACGGGTCCTCCTGGCCTCGGCCGAGGAGACCGCCGCACCCAGCGAGATCTACACCATCCGCACCACGGCGTCGACCCAGACCAAGGCATACAAGCAGCAGATCCGCTCCGCCGTGGCCAGCGCACCCGAGATCGCGCCAGGCCCTGTCCAGCTGCAGCTCGGATTCGTCGTCGGCCCGCAGCGCAACTGGACTAGCCTCTGGAAGCCCACCATCGACGCACTCGACCCGCTCCTGGGCCGAACCCGCGAAGACCGCGACTGGCACCCCAAGGACGGCCGGATCACGGACCTCGCGCTCCACGTCCACGTCGACCCCGCGCTCGGCCACAATGTCGGGGTCAGCATCGCGGCGGCGCCTGCCGCACGAGAGGACACCGCCCGATGACGCTGACCTTCGCCCAGATCATGGCCAGCGCCGGCATCGACCCCGCCGAAGCACTGGTCATCAGACACGCCTACGTCCGCGAGCACGAGGACGGGACCGTTGGGATCCACGGAGACTCCTCCGACGCCGAGATCATGGCCTACACGTGCGTCCAGTCGGCCAACACCCGCACCTTCCCGGCCGCGCCGCCCCGGCTCTGGATCGTCTTCCGTCCCGAGGGCGGCGATCGCGCACGGCTGTGGTCGGTCCTGGTCAACAACGGCGAGACGGCGCACGACGGCGTGCGACGCACCTTCGATCTGGAACCGACCGAGCTGATGAGCGATCTGTGGAGTCGGTTGGTGATCCAATGGCGGTCTCCGCGCACCTGGAGGATCAACGCGACGACCGCGGCCGCGTACCCGGTGATGGAGATCGCCGACTCTGAGCCTGTGCGGTTCCCGGGATTCGACGCGCTCACGCTGGACTACCCCCAGCTGCAGGCCGTCATCCGCGAGCATCGATACGCCGCCTGGCGCACTGCACTGTCGTCGGTCATCGGGATCTACTTGATCACCGACACCCGCGACGGCCGCCACTACGTCGGGAAGGCCGACGGCGCCGAGACCATCTGGCAGCGCTGGGCGGCGTACGCGACCAACGGCCACGGAGGCAACGTGGAACTCCGCAACGTGAATCCGGCCAGCTTCCGTCTCTCGGTGCTCCGCGTGTTCGATCCCGCCACACCGACTCGGGAGGTCGACGCCGCAGAGGGCCACTTCAAGCATGCCCTCGACTCACGCCGTCACGGCCTCAATCGCAACTGAACGGGATCCTCTAGTCCCGACACGGCGTCCCATACCCGGCCCCACCCGCGAGTCGAGCCCAGCGCCGTCCTCACGTCCCGCCGTGTGTCAGCGACCGAGTGTCCGAGCAACACACCGTAGGCAACCGCGACGCTTGGCGTGCGCTGCTCGGCGGCGACGCAGTGCAGCAGAACCCGCTTGCCTTCCTCGCGCAGTCCGCGAACGGCGTCGGCGGAGTCGTACAGGGTGAACTCGAGGTTCTCGTTGGCAGCCGGGTCCTCGCTGTCCATGAGCCGTGAGTGGATGACCTCGGTCGCCCCGGCGAAGCACTCCTGGTCGCGGCCGACGCGGCACATCGACACGACCGCGTCGACCTCGTGGCCGCGGGTGGCGTGGGTACCGAGAAGCACTCCGTCGTCGTACGGGTGCGGGACGGGATTCGATGACGCCCACTCCGAGTAGGGCACGACGGCGACCGCTGGCCAGCCCTTGTAGTCCGGCTGGCCGCTGTTGACCGTGAGTGCCGCGAGGGAGACCAGCTCGATGCCGTCGAGACCGGGCCAACCGTTGAGCGCACGGCGCCAGCGCCAGGGTACGGCGCTCGCGCCCCAGCGTGCGCCGAGGAGGCATCCCGCGATAGCGGCGACCGTGTCGGTGTCGTCGCCGATCCGGACGGCGCTGTGCAGCGCGAGCTGGAGGTGCCGGCACGGCATCCGCTCGGGTACGTCCGTGGTGACGATCGCCGCGACCGCGGCCTGGAGAGCAGTGACCGTGAACCCGTTGGGCCGGAAGCGCTCGCCCGGAACTCGCTCGCTACGGTTCCGGCCGACGTCGAGGGCGTCGTCGAGCCAGGCCTGCCACTTGGCGCGTCGCTCTTCCGGGAGCAGGTCGAGTCCGGCTTTGATCGCGAATCGGCCCTCCAGTACGGCCGTCCGAATGGCCTCGCACCACAGCACACACGAGTCGCCGGCGAGCGGGTCGCCGTGTGTGAGCTCGGCGACTGCGCGCGCCGCCTGAGCGAGCCGGTCGCGGTCGTCGAGGTGGGCCAGGGCCACGGAAGCCGTCCGCATCAGAGCGCCATTGCCGGCCGAGTGCGACCGCGCTGCGGAGTAGGCGGCAGCCTCCGCGGCCATCACGCTGCCAGTTCCGATCTCGCCGCTGGTGAGGCGGGTCCGCGTCGCCCGCAGCACGGCACTCGTCTGGATACCGATGTCGGGGGGGTTGCTCCGGTGCCACTCGAGGAAGCCGTCAGCGATCTGGTCGAGCGCGGCCGCAGTGGTGAGGTCGGCGCCGGACGCGGCGACCCGCGCGATAGCGACGGCCATCGAGGTGTCGTCGCTCCACTCGCCGGGCGCGAAGTTGCCGAGGCCTCCGCCCGTCATCGCAGCCTCGACACCCGGGTCAGGAGGGGTGGAGAACTCGTAGGGCACGCCGAGCGCGTCGCCGGCTGCCAACGCGAGAAGCACTCCGGCCGCTCGGTCGCGCTGAGCAGTTGTGAGCTTCATCCGAGCTCCTTCCGTATGCCGGTGGCGGCACCGTAAATGGTCCAGTAGTCCTCATCACTCAGGTCACCGCCTATCCAGGCCGACGTCACCTCGACGAAGGTGTTGTGGCCGTCGCGCTCGGCGAGCGATCCCGCCATCCGCATCTGGGTGGCCTCGGTCGACGTCACCCCGTCGGGCACTCCTTCGTCGAGCGTCATCACGCGCCGGATCTCGGCGCCGGCCTCAGTGGCGGTGATCTGGCCGGCCCTCAGCCTGGCGAGCACGTCCTGCACTTCGCTCATCACGACTCCTCTCAGACTGTTTGCAGCAGCGGGTGGCGGCGGTACGACACGCGCAGGTGCACGGTCGAGAGGCGATGGCGCAGCTCGGCGACGTCGAGGTGCTCATTCGTCGCTCTCCCGAGCCTCCCCATCTGACCGACGTCGGGCTCGAAGTCCAACTGGACTTGCGCCAGCCGCTCGGCGAACCGCCGGGCGCGGCGGGCGGGGGTCGGCAGAGCCGGCGCTCCGTGGGCGTCGAGTGCGCCCGCGCGGTAGAGCGGCCGGAGCTGTTCGCGCAGCGTCGTGGGGTGGTCGAACACCTCGAGCAGCAGCGGCTGCCCGCCGACCCCCATCAGCACGCCACACTGACCGCCGATCGGCCGCACGGCGGCCGAGAGCACCTTGGCCTGCTCGTCGGCGGCTGCCGTGTCGAGGCGCTCCGCGAGGGAGCCGGTGCGCGAGACGCGCCCTGCGGCGGCGTCGTACGACGCGATACGGCGCCACACCTCCTCCTGACCCCCGGCGCCGAACCCGTCGCGAACCACGAGATTGGCCCGCCGACCGCGGGTTGCTTGGGCGGTGGCCCCGGCCCAGCGACTCTGCTCGACGCAGGCGACCTCGATCGGCATCGCTCCGCCTGCTCGCACCAGCGTGGAGCGGGTCGCCATCCGGTGCTGCATGCCCCCCTCGAAGAGCTGGCCATCGAGGACCAGCACCGGCTTCTCGCCACTGTTGGTGACCTGGAGCGTTGGCACGCTCGGCCCCGTGTCGGCCTCGGAGACCGCCAGCGTGGCGGACCCAGTGTCGTAGGTCCGGACCGACCGCACGTGACCGTCGTGCCAGACCGGAAAGACAGTGATCGCACCGACCGTGGTGCCCTGTCCGATGTGGAGCTTCATGCCGCCACCTCCTTCTCCTGCCCGCTGGTCGGGCGATGGGAAGAGCGTGGCCGACAGCCTCGTCAAGAGGGGGTCAGCCGACTGACCCCTGCAGCGCCTCGGGAAGGTCCTCCCAACCGATGGAGCGCGTCAGATGCACCAGGTAGTGGCCGAGCTGCTCGTAGCTCTCAAGTTTCGGCCCCCACTTCTCCGCGTTCACCCTGTCGCGAACCTTGATCAGTGTCTTCACCACCGCAGCCTCCCCCTTGCCCGTGAAGGCCGCGGCCGCCGCAGCAACGTTTGCCGGCTTGTTCTCCCCCTTGATCAGGTAGGCGAAGGTGGCGGCCACTACTAGACGTTGGTTGGGGGTGAGAGTCAGGTTCCCGACTGCGTACTGGGTTCGCGATCTGAACTCGTCACGCACAAGCTCGTCGTCCTCGGCCAGGGGCAGACCGGCCCCTGCATCTGGTCCGATCACGACGCCGAGCTGGACGAAGTCGTCGAGCTCGGGGAAGGAGAGCAGACATTCCCCTTCCTGCAGCGCCACCAAGGCGGCCCGGTCGAAGGTGTGATCACCCACGTACGGATCCTGCACCCGCATCCGCGGGCGAGGCCCGACCTGCACGACCCAGCCCTGCTCCCAGGGCAGGAAGCGGCAGAGTTTGGCCGGCACCCAGCTGTTCGGGAGGTGGAGGCCGTAGCCGTGGGTGCGACCCACGGAGAGGACCTCCCAGCGCGGGATCTGCCACGGCCCACGCACGGTGTCCCTGTACTTGAGGGTGACGCGGCCCTGAAGGTCGTCCATCGCTGCAGGCTAAGGCAGGGTCAGTCGACTGACCCCCGGTTCGGATGCACCCAGTCCATGCTTGTCCTGATCGAACGCCTACGACGAGAACGGAACCGGGATGACCACGAACCTCCGCGACGACGACAAGGTGTTGCTGGTCAAGGTCGACCACTCGGCGGCACTTGCCGCTGACCACGACGCGCTGTACGAGCTCGCGCGCAAATGGTGGAAGGCGTCCGCCACCCAGGTCCAGCCCGTGCGACGCGTCCTCGCGATCGTCAACAACAAGGTGTTCGCGGCGTACGAGCCGTACCGCTGGGAGGTCGCAACCAATCCAGACCTCCTGGGACGCGTCGCCTTTCACGGCGACGTCGCACCCGACGCCGCCCAGTGGGTCGACACGGACGTGAGCCACCTCTTCCCTCAGGGTGCAGCGAACCCCGTCCGCTACACGACGGTCGCCGCGCTGAAGCCGGCGTTCGGCGTCTCGTCGCCGGTTCATGACGACCCGAAGGGGCAGGCGGTCGCGGAGATCGCGGGGGAGGAGCCCATGATCCTCTTGCTGCGGATCAACAAGTCGTGGCAGGACGACATCTCCGAGGCCGACCTCTACGACGCCACCCGCCGGTGGTGGGTGATGTCGGCGACGAAGGCCGAGCAGATCGTGCGGGCACTCTCCGTGGCGAACGGCATCGTTCGCGAGGCCTACCTTCCCGTGGCCTGGGGGCCGTGCCCCGAGGCCGGCAAGGAGCACCGCATTGGGTTCGACGGAGTGGTGGCCGAGGACCGCGACCGCTGGGTCGGTGCTGACGTCTCGTCGATCTTTCCCCCCGGGTCGCAGAACCCCGTTCGCTACGTCAGAGCCGCCGATCTCGACGTGCCGACTGTGGAGTCCCAGAGCAGCGACCAGAGCATCGTGGTGAGCTCCGAGGACACCAGCTCTCCAGGACTGCCCGAGCTGGTCAATCCGCTGCTGACAGCGTTCGAAGCCGACCTCATGTGGGCCATGTCGCGTGGCGCCCAAGAGCTCTTCCACAGCAATACCATCGCCGCCCTCCTCACCGAGCACCCCCGCGCTGCCGCGCCGCTGGCTGGCCTGTTTGCGGACGACGACTCGACGACGGCGTGGAACGTGTGGCGCGAGTGGAAGCACCTCGACCTCGTCGCTGAGAGCGCCAGCGGTCGCGGCCGGTTCGTCGTCGAGAACAAGCTGTACTCGGTGCCGTACCCGGCCCAGCTCGCCAACTACTGCTCGAAGCCGCTCCCGTGGGCGAAGAACCCCGGAAGGAACGGCGACAGCGAGACCAGTTACCACCTCCTGTCGCTTATGGCACCTGCCTTTGAGCTGCCCGCTCCTTGGCGATGGGTCCCGTACGAGCACCTGCTCCGCGCCCTCGACCAGCTCGACCCGACCCACTTCGGCGAGGACGCGACACTCGTCGAGCGGTACCGCGTGCTCGTACGACGGCTCGTCGAACTCAAGGACGCCGTCGACCCCCGGCAGGACGTCGAGGGCCCCTTCGCCGTGGACCAAGCGTTCGGGATCCTGCCCAGCAAGTACTTCCTCGGCCCCATCCAGAGGATGCGATTCTCCGGGCTGGCACAGCTGATCTCCGATGAGTTCGGCGAGCACCTCCCGCTGGTGGTCGACATCAGCAAGGCCGAGGGTTCGATCACGTACACCCGCCGGCTGTCCGATGACCGCGCCGTCGGTTGGCAGTTTCAGGGAGGCCAGCTTCGCCTGTTTGTCCTGGTCCAGGACGCCGGCCTTGCCGGCAAGGGCGACCGGCTCGCTGCTGCACGGGCCGCGATCGCGGACGCCGAGTACGCGTCCCTCGCCGATTTCTCATCCGTGGCTACTGTCCTCGGCGAGCGTCTCGGGCCGCTCGTCCAGGGGCCCGGCGAGTGGCGCAGGTTTGCCCCGGACTTCGTCTACCGGTACTGCAAGGTCGACCCCACCACCTCGTCCACCCAGCTCGCTGAGGCGCTGTCAGAGCTCACCCTCCACGTCAAGACGTGGGGCACCCTCGAGTGATCGCTCGCCTGACCGATTCGGCACCTGAAGTGTCGGACCTCAGTGGAAAGATCAGGACGTGACAGACACTCGATTCGCGACGGTCTTCGAAGACCTGGAGACCATGCTCAGTGTGGTTGATGTCGACGAAGTCGGCGACATCGAGACCCTGCTGATGTTCCTCTTTGCCAGGCCGGTCCAAGTTGGCGAGGTGTGGGACGACGAGGCCGGGGCAACGGCTCTTGAGGTCGTGATCGCGGGCAACGACGAGAGCATCGGATCTGCCTACGAGTTCCCGCTGAGCGTGATGGATTTGGCCCGCGCATGCGCCGAAACGGTGGATGTACTCGGCGCCTACACCCGTGATGGCTTCGCCTTGGAGGAGGCGGCGCCCGACGTCTCGTCCATGGGCGAGACCGAGCTCATCACGGCCCTGCAGCAGGCCCTCGGCCAGGTCCGCTTCTTCAACATGATGGACGCCGACGATTGAGCCTCCAGTTCGGCGGATTGTGTCGGTCCCTCGTTCTACGGTGATCACATGATGCTTCCCCCGGACGACCTGGAGCGTGAGCCGTACGACGTTCCCCGGGGCGCCTGCCCGGCGTGTGGGTCGGGCGACGTCACCCACCTGGTCATCGGGCTGCCCTCCGGCCCGGAGGCGATGGAGGGCGATCCCGACTGGGTGCACTGGGTCGGCTGTGTGCATCCCGGCTTTGACCGGGAGTGCGGCTCATGCGGAGCCACCTGGAGTAGCCGTCCCGTGTCTGTCTGAGTTTCTGCCGAGATGTCGGACCCCCGCGAGAGAGTTCGCCCGTGCCACTGACGGCGCAGCACGCCGGGGCCGGTGTGCTCGACGCAACCGCTGATCCGCTCGGTAAGGATGTGCCGTGGGGGGCAGTCCACCGGGCGCGCCCGCGCGCGCCTCTGACCTGCCGCGAGTGCGGACATGGTCTTCACGCCAAGCTCTCGCCGAAGGGGCTGCGGTTCTTCGCGCACGACCGTGATGCGCCGACCTGCTCGCTGGTCGGGGAGACCATGGCCCACCGACTGCTCAAGCTGCTGCTGGCCTCAGCGATCCGCGATGCCGGCTGGCACGCCGAGCTCGAGGTCGCCGGCGAGGGCTGGCGGGCCGACGTGCTAGCCACCAGCCCCGACGGCACGAGGCGGATGGCCTGGGAGGCCCAGCTGGCACCGATCACTGTCGACGAGCTGCGCGAGCGCACCACGCGGATGGGGGCCTCCGGGGTGCCGGTGTGCTGGGTCACCGACCACGACCGGCCGTGGATCGGGGCGGTCCCCGCGATTCGGATCTCCCTGCCCACCGACCCACCGCAGGCCGCAGCCACCGATGCCGAGGTCGTTGACGGGATCAGCGTGTTCCGTGAGCGGTGGTGTCCGCGTCGGCGCTGCGAGAACGACGGCGGCGCTCCTGGCCCGTGCCCTGGCCACGGCTGGTGGGGGCCGGTCGTGCCGGCCGTGGGCCTCGCAGTCTTCGTCGCCGGCGTCCTGGCCGGCACGGTCAGAGCGCACCAGGTCGTCCCGGGCAGGTCCCTGACTTCCCTCCCGCTCCTAGCGCCGATCGTGTGGACCACCCGGCCTCACGTCATCGCTGAACGCGCCCAAATGGATGCAGGGGAGCGCCGGCGTGAGCACGACGAACTCACGGACGCGGAGCGTGAGCGCCACTTGGCGGCGATCGCGGCCAAGCTCGCCCGCCAGCAGGCACTTACAGCGCCGGCGGTCGAGCTCGTCGGCCGAGAGGCGCGCGGCTACGTCGGCGTGCGAGACGCGACGCCAGAGTGGGCGATGGGCGTGCCGCTGTTCGTCCATGACATGCCGCAAGGCGTGATCAGTCCGGTGGTCAGCAGGATCTCGGCCGAAGTCCTCGATCGGGTCCGGGGCTTGACCCTTTTCGTTGCCACCGATTCTGAGCGGCGGGCCCTCGCGCGGGCGTGCGGACCTGAGCAGCGGATCGTGTTGTTCGAGGTGGACATCCCTGACCAGCCGCGGCCGCCAGCGGTGACCTACAAGAGGGCTGGGCGGGTCCGCTAGACCTCCACCTGGTCGCGCAGAGGTCAGGGGGCGAGGTTCACGCGGTACACGGTCGGGTCGGCAGCCGCAGTCACCGATTGACGCTCGTACTCCATCAACGTCGGGTCGGTGAGGGCATTGGTCACCACAGCCAGGAGCCAGTCGGGGTCGGTCTCGGCCCTGTGCAGCTCGTTGCGAGTCAGAAGGACGGAGGGCATGGAGCTGGATACGCCTTTGACCTCGAGGTGGCGCTCCTGGTCGTTGCAGCGTGCGGTGAGGTCCCAGCCGCACTTGAGGTGGGCGACGCGGGTAACTGTCCAACCCGCTGCTTCGTAGTGGTGCTGGACCACGGCCTCGGCGGCTAGTTCGACCTTGCGGTTCGTGGCCGCGTCGCCGAAGCCCGCTCCCCAGGTGCCGACGGCGATCGTGTTCGAGGTCTCGCGGGGGTCGCCGGGGTGGACGGGGGTCTCGATCGGGCCGCTGTACTCCAGCACCAGCACCGGCACGGACCGCGGGTGTGTTCGGTAGCCCAAGCCTCGCTCGGTTAAGACTTTGACAAGGTCGGTACGGAGCGGGATCAGGCGTTGGCGAATCTCGGGTCCGATCTCCAGCAGCTCTGCCCACAGCGTCATGATGTTGCCGGGGGAGCGGTGCCATTCGTCGTCGTAGGGCGCCGCGGTGTCCCACAGATAGGCGTGGAGGAGCGCGAGGAGCTCTTCCTGCTCCTCCGCGGGGTAGAGCTTGAGCGGGACCCGTGCTCGGCCTAGCTCGTCGGCTCGGCTCAGTCCGGACCGGATGAGGTCGGCGAGCTGGGCGTTGGAGTCGTGAGAACTCACGTGCGGTCGCTGGACGAGCCCCGCGGGTACTCGACGCCGAAGTGGTCGGCGATGAGTTCGGTCGTCTCGCAGCCCCAGTTCGAGCGGCGATCCATCGGGTCCGGTTCGTCATCGAGCGACTCGCAAACACCCGTGCCGAATCCGCAGTCGCGGTGCAACGCCAGGACCTTGCGGGCGAGCGGGTCGTCGATCGTGTTGAGGCGACGCATCGCATCCACCCACCGAGAGACTGGTGCGGGGGAGTCGTCGACCTCGTGCAAGACGTCCATGTGCGAGGCCGCGCTGGCCTCCTCGTCGTACTCGTAGCGGCTCATCAGCGCATCCCGAAGAACGACGTGATCCGGTCGACCTGCTTCTGGTCCAGCAGTGCGGGCCGACAGGCGCCGTAGGCGTTGGTTAGATCGATGACGAGCTGGCGGGTCTGGTCGAGGCTGAGGTCGATGGTCGCCGTCTCGCCGTCGGTGCTAGTGACCTTGAGGTCGACGCGCTGGACGTCCTCGTCGACGTAGCGGGCGTGAGCCCCGATCTTCTTTGCCTTGACGGCATCGCTGCGTTTGAAGATTCCCACGGATGAATCGTGGCACGTCGGCCGCCTGATAAGGGCTGGAACCGTGCGGCCGAGGAGGTGGGCACACACGAATTGGGCTCCTCGGTGGGAGCGAACCTCTGTGGATGTCAGTCGGCGTTACTACAGTCTGAGTCCAGCGAAGGGACATTCGATGATCGTGTCGAACAACGACATCCTATGGTCGGCTAGCGACCTCACCAAGGCAGCGGAGTGCGAGTTCTTCTTGCTCCGTCAGCTCGACGTGAAGCTCGGACGGATCCCGGCGCCCGAAACTGCCGATGACCCCCTCCTGGACCGCATCGGCGAGATCGGCCTCGAGCACGAAGCCCGTGAGCTGGCTCGCCTCAGTAAGGGTCTGACGCCCTATGACCTGGCCACGGGCGGCGGCGTCTGCCTCATCGACTACCCCAAGCCCTACACGCCCGCGCTCCTTGTCGAGCGTCGCGACGAGACCCTCGCCGCACTCGAGTCCGGCGCCGACTTGGTCTGCCAGGCGGCGTTCTTCGACGGCAGTTTCCACGGGTTCGCCGACTTCCTGATCCGCGACGACAACGCCTACCGCGTCTCCGACGCCAAGCTCTCCCGCCACGAGCGGCCGAAGGCCCTCCTCCAGCTCGCGGCGTACGCCGACCAGCTCACCGCAGCCGGCATCCCGCTGACCGACGACGTCGAGCTCCTGCTCGGTAACGGCCGCCAGGTCAGGTTCCCGCTGAGCGACCTGGCCCCGGTGTTCCGGGAGCGCCGCCAACGGTTGCTAGACCTGCTGCACGGACATCAGGCCGCGGAGTCGCCGGCTGAGTGGGGGATGCCGGGCGTGCTCGCCTGCGGTCGCTGCGAGGTCTGCAGCGAGGAGGTCGCCGCCGCCAACGACCTGCTGCTCGTTGCCGGCATGCGGATGACGCAGCGCCGCAAGCTGATGGATGCTGGCATCACCACCATCGACCAGCTTGCGGCGGCCACGTCGGGCGTCGACGGCATGTCCGCCTCGACGTTCACCACGCTCCATGCTCAGGCCGCGCTTCAGGTCTCCGGTGGCACCGAGGACGCGCCCGTCACCGCCGACGTCTTCTGCCCCGACCATCTCGCTGTGATCCCCGCTCCGTCTCCCGGCGACCTGTTCTTCGACTTCGAGGGCGACCCGATGTGGAACGACGGGAACCCCGACTGGTGGGGTCTGGAGTACCTCTTCGGCGTCACCGAGGTGCCCGAGCCCGGCGCCGAGTCTCCGTTCACGCCGTTCTGGGCCCACGATCGGGTGCAGGAAAAGCAGGCGCTCGAGGACTTCATCGAGTTCGTCCGGGTCCGCCGCGAGAAGCACCCCGACCTGCACGTCTACCACTATGCGGCCTACGAGAAGTCCGCGCTGCTGCGGCTCGCGGCCAAGCACGCGACCTGCGAGGCCGCCGTCGACGAGCTGCTCTCCGCGGGCGTCCTGGTCGACCTGTACGCCGTCGTCCGCGGCGCGATCCGGGTCTCCGCGCCGTCCTACAGCATCAAGAAGCTCGAGCCCCTCTACATGGGTGACGACCTACGTGAGGGCGAGGTGACCGACGCTGCGGCATCGATCGTCGAGTACCACGCCTACTGCCAGGCTCGCGACAGCGGCGATGCCGAGGGTGCCGCCAATCTGCTGGACGAGATCCGCGACTACAACCGCTACGACTGCGAGAGCACGCGCCGGCTCCGCGACTGGCTGCTCGAGCGGGCCGCCGAGCACGGCGTCACGCCGCGCGCCGCGGAGGTCGCCGAGACGAAGCCCTCCGAGCTCGAGCTGACGCCACTCGAGGTCCACCTGCGCGAGGGCCTGCCCGAGACGGGGCGCACCCCGGACGAGCAGGCGCGGGCGATGCTGGCCGCGGCGATCGGCTACAACCGGCGCGAGCACAAGCCGTTCTGGTGGGCCCACTTCGACCGACTGTCCTCGGCGCTGACCGACTGGCGCGATGAGCGCGACGTCTTCGTGGTGGAGTCCGCCGACGTGCTCACGGACTGGGCGAAGCCGACCCCGCGATCGAGCCCCCATCGCCACGTGCGCCTGGTCGGTCACTGGGGTGCTGGCAGCGTGGTGCGCGACGGCGCCCAGGTGAGCACCGTCTACGTGAACCCCGTAGATGGAGCGCACGACGTACCCGCCAACGCATCGCTGGGCTGCTCGCGTAGCGGCGTCGTGGTCGTCTCCCGTGGGCACGACCTCGACGGTCGCGACGTCCTGGTGGTCGACGAGACGTTGACGAAGGACTGCGCCCCCTACGACCAGCTTCCCGACGCCGTCGTTCCTGGGCCGCCGCCAGGCACTGGTGGCATCGACGCGGCCGTCCAGGAACTGGCCGAGGCTGTGCTCGCGCGCGGACTACATCCGCAGCCCGGACTCGACGTCCTGCGCCGCACTCCACCCCGCCTCAGTGGGGGAGGGCTGCCGCGCGGTGGGGACTCGGTCGACGACATCTTCGGCGCTGTGCTCGCCGTGGACCGCTCGTACGTCGCCATCCAGGGGCCGCCGGGCGCCGGCAAGACGTACGTCGGGTCTCACGTCGTTGCGCGGCTGGTGCGCGACCATGGCTGGAAGGTCGGGGTGGTGGCCCAGGGCCACTCGGTGGTGGAGCACATGCTCGACGCGATCGTGCAGGCCGGGCTGCCCGGCTCGGTGGTCGCCAAGAAGGTCGGCGATGTCGGCGCGTCCCGCGCATGGACGGGGATCAAGGACAGTGGCTACGCGAAGTTCATCGAGGAGAACAGCACCGGCTGCGTGGTCGGTGGCACCGCGTGGGACTTCGTCAACAGCAAGCGGATCGACCGGGACTCGCTGGATCTCCTGGTTATCGACGAGGCCGGTCAGTTCTCGCTCGCGCACACGCTCGCGGTCTCGGTAGCGGCACAGAGACTGCTCTTGCTCGGTGACCCCCAGCAGTTGCCGCAGGTCAGCCAGGGCATCCACCCCGAGCCCGTCAACGACTCTGCGCTGGGATGGCTCATCGGTGAGCACGCAACGCTGCCTGAGGACTTCGGCTACTTCCTCGACCTCACCTGGCGCATGCACCCCGACCTGGCCGAGAAGGACTCGAAGCTCTCCTACGAGGGCCGGCTACGAGCGCACCCTCGCACGGCCGCACGCGACCTGGCAGGCGTGGAGCCCGGCCTGCGCGTCGTGCGCCTCGACCACCAGGACTGCTCGGTCGAGTCCCTGGCAGAAGCCGACGAGGTGGTCCGCCAGGTCGAGAGCCTGGTCGGTACGCCGTGGACCGCGCCCGACCTCTTCGAGGGCACGCGGCCGCTGATCGCCGAGGACTTCCTCGTCGTCGCTCCCTACAACGCCCAGGTGCACGCGGTCCGCCGGGCGCTGGACGAGCGTGGCTTCGCCGACGTGCTGGTCGGTACGGTCGACAAGTTCCAGGGCCGAGAAGCAGCCGTCGTGATCGTGTCGATGACCGCATCGTCGGTCGCCGACGTACCGCGTGGCATCGACTTCCTGCTCGACCGCAACCGTGTCAACGTCGCGATCTCGCGGGGGCAGTGGCTGGCTGTCCTCATTCGCAGCGGTCGCTTGACCCAGTTCATGCCGACATCCACCACTGGGCTGCTCCAGCTGGGGGCGTTCGTCGGGCTCTGCGACGTCTGACACGGGGTACTTCTACGGCGAAGTCAGGGGCCGGATCTTCTCGGGCATGACGGACACGCGCCAGATAACTGGCAGGGCCGGGAGTAGCTGGGCCGGGAGTGGCTGTGTGCGCGGCGCCCTGATCGCCGCAGATCCGGACGCTTCAAGGGGCGCGGCGCTGGAGGGTCGGCGCCCAGCGTCCGCGGGGCCGGCGCTCACTTCCCCCGCGGAGAAGGCCGGATCAGAAGCGATTCCGCTGATCAATCATGATCGAGTTGTTAGAGGTGTTGGAGTTGGAAGGTTTGGTAGAGTTATGGGCATGGAGGAAGACGAGAACAACTTCATGCGGGTGGCTGCGGCTGCCGACTACGTAGGTGTCTCGGCCCAGACGCTGCGGCGCTGGGACCGCGATGGGCGGCTCCCTGCGGTCAAGCGGCCGGGCAGCAGTCACCGCTACTACCGGCGGGCGGACCTGGAGGAGTACCGCTTGGAGTACCGCCGTGCGCAGGACGCGACCGGGAAGGTGTCGATCTTCGCGACCGCGAACGCGGACATCGAGGCGAACAACCTGCTGCGCGAGCCGCAGCGGGAGGCCCACCGGGCGGTGCGGGAGCACTTCGCGTCCTCCAACGAACCCGGCATCTTGCAGATCCCGGTGGGCTGCGGGAAGACCGGCATCATGTCGACCCTGCCGTTCGGTATCTCCGAGGGCAGGGTCCTGGTGATCACGCCGAACCTGACGATCCGCAAGGGTGTCCAGGAGGCGCTCGACGTCACCAGCCGGGAGTGCTTCTGGACGAAGATGCGCGTGCTGTCGGACTTCACGGCAGGCCCGTGGACGGCGGTACTGGACGGGCCGGCGGCGAACGTGCACGACGCCATCGAGAGCGACTTCGTGCTTACGAACGTGCAGCAGTTGGCGAGTCGGGCGGACCGGTGGCTGCCGCAGTTCCCGCCGGACTTCTTCGACATGATCCTGGTCGACGAGGGTCACCACGCTCCGGCGGAGAGCTGGCAGAAGGTGTTCCGGCGGTTCCCGGACGCAAAGGTGGTGAGCCTGACCGCGACGCCGTTCCGGGCGGACGAGAAGCAGATGCATGGCGAGCTGCTGTACAAGTTCTCGTTCACCAAGGCCATGGTGAACGGGTACATCAAGCAGATCCACTCCCGGAACGTCGCGCCGGCCGAGCTCTACTTCACCTACAGCGACGACACCTCCGTCAAGCACACCCTGGACGAGGTACTGGAGCTACGGGAGGAGGCGTGGTTCCGCCGCGGCGTAGCACTCAGCACCGAGTGCAACCGGCACATCGTGGAGGCGAGCATCCAACAGTGCGACGCGATGCGTGCGGCGACCGGGGTGAAGCACCAGGTCATCGCTGCAGCCTGCTCGGTCGACCACGCCCGCCAGGTCGCGGCGCTGTACGAGGAGTGCGGGTACGTCGCGGCCGAGATCCACTCCGACATGGGCGAGGACGAGCAAGAGGCCGTCCTTGAGCGACTGCGAACCGGCACGCTGGACTGCATCGTGCAGGTCCAGATGCTCGGCGAGGGATTCGACCACCCCCGGCTGAGCGTCGGGGCGATCTTCCGGCCGTTCCGGTCCCTGGCGCCGTACATCCAGTTCGTCGGCCGCGTCATGCGCGTCGTTCAGCAGAGTAAGCCGGACCACCCCGACAACCAGGGTCACGTGGTCTCCCACGTAGGCCTGAACAACGACGAGCGGTGGTCGGAGTTCCGCGAGCTCGATCTGGACGACCAGGAGCTCATCCACGGCTGGGTCACCGGGAACGAAGACGACACCGAGCCCAGCGACTCCAATAGCGAGGCGCGTTCGCGCCGGTTCGACGGCGGGATGCTCGTGGACAACGAGTTCCTGACCGACTTCATCGACCAGGCCTACCTGGACCCGAACGACGACCGGGTCCTGGAGGAGATGCTGGCAAAGGAGGTCGCCCCGGGCTTGACGCTGGGTGACATCACGACCCTGGAACGGCTGCGTGCAGCGCTCCTGGCGAAGCAGGCCGAGCGGCCGTCCGACGTACCGACCGCCATCCCGGTGCCGCCCCAGCGTCGCCGGCAGGCGGCCCGCAAGCGGCTGAACCAGCGGGTCGGCTCGACCGCGAACCGGGTCCTGGACGACATGGGTCTCCCGAGGCAGGGCAGGCAGCTCGCGAAGGTCGTGAAGGGACCGATGCAGCCGAACGTGCAGGTCGTCACTCGGCTGCTGAACACGGCAGTCTCCGCCGAGGTCGGTGACGACCGCGGTGAAGCGTCCGTCGACGACCTCGAGCGCGCGTACAACAAGCTCGACACCATCGCGGACGAGGTTCGTGAAGACATTGCAAGCAGGCTGTGACGAAGGACGGAGTGGTTCATGCCCAAGGTGAAGGCGGTTCTCGGCCACGTATCGGTCGAGACCGCGCTGCGCAAGCGGACGTGTTCCCGGCACAAGTCCGGGAAGGTCGCGCACCCGATCTACAAGGACGAGGCGTGCCTCGTCGTGAAGGACTCCGACGGGTCCAAGCACAACTACTGCCAGGAGTCTGCCGAGGACATCCTCGACCTGGCGGCAAACGACCTCGCCGCGTTCCGCAGCGCGCTCGGCATCTAGGCGACCACGATGACGTCTGAGCAGACCAAACGACTCCCGGGGGTTCAACGCCGATAACTAACCTTATGTCAGGTAATCCTGACATGGCCCCTACTGTCCGTCAGGGAAGTATGACACACTCTTCTCATGGGATGGGTCGACGAGGCGGGGCTGCATGAGGGCTACGTCGTGCCCGAGTTCGCAGACGGCCAGCGTGGAAGCGCCGTCACCGGAGGTGGCGTGCCGGCAGATCAGGTGATCATCGACATCGCCCACGCTGCCAGCGGCGAACCAGACGTGCACCTGACCCGGCCGGCCGCAGAAGCCATCGGGTGGCGAGTGATGTGCGACTGCCGTGACCAGGCCGGGAACCTAATGCCCACCGAGAAGCGCTGGATGAGTGAGCTTCTCGTCCGAGTTCCCTCCAAGGCGCTCGAGGACGTCCCCTCTGGTCGGATCTACGCCACCGACAACGACGTTGCCTACGTCAGCGAGATTCACGACGAGGCGATCTGCGGGCTGTGGCGCTCACAACACGCCGACGAGAAGGACGCCCTCGCCAGCATCTCCGCAACCCGCGATCAGCTCGCAAACTTGGAACAGCAACTCACCACTGCGGTTGCCCACGCACGCGCCCAGGGAGCGAGCTGGGAAGCAATCGGTCGAGCTGCCGGCATGAGTCGGCAGTCTGCTCACGAGCGGTGGGGTCGGGGATGAGCCAACCGATTCCCCGCAAGTGTCGGAGGCGTGAGCCACACTGCCCCTACCCCAGCCTCGGAGACCTTCGATGACGAACCTCAACCGTGAAGCCCGCCGCAGCCTCGCGGACGCGGGTATCGCCGTGCGCGACTGGATCGCCTACGGCGGCTGGCTGACCGACGTCACCGATGAAGCCGGCGAGCGCCAGTGGGTCCCGGAGACCGAGTGGCGCGGCGACGAGTGCGGCTGCACCGACGACCGCTGCATCGGGTACCACCACGACACGCACGAGGAGTGTGGCTGCCTGCCCGCGCTGATCGACGAGCGTGCAAAGTCCCGCGAGGCCTACGACATTTGGCAGGAGTACCGCGCGGCCGTCGAGGCCAACAACGGACGCGGCGATCAGGATGCCTATGCCTCCGCCTGGAGCCGCGCGGAGGCCTGGGTCCGGCGCCACTACCCACGCGCGCTGACGATCTCTCTCGACGCCGTCGTGAAGGGAGAGCGCGGCATCTCGGTCACGTACCCACCGTTTGCCGACGGGTCGATCCCGAACTATGTCGGAGCGACCCCGGAGGGCGACGGCTACCGCCAGCAGCTGTGGACCGAGGGCACCGACCCAAACGGCCACGTCAGCCGCGAGCGCGCGAAGAGCATGTTCCGCCAGAGTGAGGCCGCTGACGATGCCTGAGGCGAACTACGTCGCCGGCCTGGCGCTGCGTTGGGCACGCGTCGATCCGATGGAGCAGTGGGTCAACGCAGCACCCGAGGGCGGCGCCACTCCCCTCGCCGAGACCATCGGTGAGTACCTGGGATCTCACAACCCCTTCCCTGACGGCACGCGCGTCGAAGTTCTGCGCCGTGATGACCCGGGCTGGGACCCGGCCACGGTTATCGAGCGGACCGCAGTCGATGAGTGGACCGTCGAGTTCGACGACGGCGAGCGGGCCTGGCGGGACCACCACGAACTGCGCCCAGACTCCCCCACGGCCGGCTGACACGTGGCAGCACGATCATGGCGCGATCAGCGCATCGACGATCTTCTGGGCGCGGTCTCCGAGCTCGGCATGACGATGTCGCGCGCGGCCGCCGGCGACCTGCTCGACGAGCGGGTGGAGTACGTCGCCAACCAGATGCGCGTCACCCCAGCCACCGCGCGCACGTATCTCACCGAGGAGACCCTGGCCGGCATGGCTCGCGAGATCGTCTTCGGCTTCGTCGAGGAGACCCCAGGCGCAGACCTAATGAGCGCACCGAGAACCTCAGCCGTGCCAGTGAGATTCCTGGGCCGCGTTGTCGCGGGTCTGGGCGAGGCCCAGCGCATCCTCCTGGTCGAGCGCGACGACCTCGAGCACACCCGCGACCGGGTGGCCCAGATCGCCCACGCACAGAGCCACCTCGGCCTCCTGCTCACCGACCAGGTGGCCACCATCGACTTCTACGACGAGCCCTCGGTCCAGATGCCACCCGCCCTCCTGCTGCGCGTGGCACGCTCCCTCGAGACCGCGGCCGACCTGGTGGAGGCTGGCCTTGTCGGCTACGAGGCGGACCCCGAGGAGAGCGCCGGCCTGCCGTCGGCATTCCGCCGCGACGTCGATCTGTTGCGCACCATGGCAGAAACAGGGCAGAGGTCGTGAACGAGGCCGGGCCGCTCACCATGTACGCCACTGTCCAGGAGACACCGCCCGACCACCGCGGCGGCTACACCCTCGGCCGAGACGAGCTGATCGTCGAGGACGTCGACTACGACCGGGCGCTCGCGGCCGCGCGGCGACGTGTCCCTGAGGGGTGGCGGATTATCGCGATCAGGGTCGAGCGCGATCGAGTCGCGACGGGCTGATCGCTCCCGGCCCTCCTGCGCACTTAGGTGACCAGGAAGCGAGGTGGACCACATGAGCACTTCCCCAGCCGAGAACCCGGTCCCCGGAGTCGTCACCTTCACCGCCCGCGGCAACGCCGCGCTCGACCGGCTCGCCGACGTCCTGGCAGCCGAGTGCGACGGCTCCCCGGCGAGCATCGCGGACCTCCTCGAGCGGGTCCTGGAGGCCGACATCGAGGACCTGGCCGAGTCTCTCAGCGAGACGACCCAACCGTCCGCCGACCGGCCTGGACGCGAGGTCGAAGAGGTCGGTCCTGCCGCCGAGAGCCCTGACGAGGCCGCCCGACGGCGACTCGGAACGCCCGCACCAGGAGCCGCCGGCGCCCCGCCGACACGCGGCTTCGACGTCGGCCGCTGACCCCACCCAGCGGCATACACTTCGTTACACAAGGCCGCTGTGTAACAGAATGTATGGGAGAAACCCTGATGCTGCCCAACCCCTACGCCCCGGGCGAGCTGCCGCGGGTGCTGGCCGGCCGAGAGCAGCAGCAGGACCGGATCCGAGGCTACCTGAGCCGGATCGGCACCTACGGCGAGATGGGCGGCCCGCTCCTGGTGTTCCAGGGCCCGCGCGGGGTCGGGAAGACATCACTGCTGCGTGAGGCGCAGCGCGACGCCGAGGCGCACGGATTCATCACCGCCTGGGTAGCCTGCCGCCGCAACGCGCCGTTCCTCCCCGACCTGGTCAGCCGCGTCGGCAAGGCGATCGAGACCGCGGACATCCTGCCCCGGTCTGAGAAGGGCGGCTGGCGCCTGCGCCTTGAGAGCATCGGCCTGGAGTTCGGCCTACCCAGCGTCGTGAAGGTGAGTGCCAAGGCCGCGGCTGAGCGCTCCAGCGCTGAGGCGCCCCCGCGAGGCGCCCAGATCTCAGCCCTCGAGGACCTCCTACACGAGACCGGCACCCGGGTCCGTGACCACGGCGGCGCGGGCCTGGTGGTCTTCATCGACGAGCTGCACGCGGCCACCCGCGATGACCTGGCGGTCCTGCTCAACGCCATGCAGAACCTGGCCGGCAGGCGGGAGGAGAACCCGTTCGCCGTCATTGGCGCCGGCCTGCCCTCGACTCCCGGAGTCCTGGTCAATGCCGCTACCTTCGGGGAGCGCACCACCTTCCTCACACTCCCCCGACTGGAGCCGGCCGCCGCGGCGGCCGCAGTGGCTGAGCCTGCAGCCGAGCTGGGCGTGGACTGGACACCCGCAGCCCTGCACGCGGTCGCCGCTGAAGCTCAAGGCTTCCCCTACCTGTTGCAGGTCCTTGCGCACGCGACGTGGGAGGTGGCTCAACCCTCCGCGGCCGGCGAAGTGCTCGGCATCGACCAGGTGCACGCTGGGCTCCCGCGCGCAGATGATCAGCTGACCGCCATGTACGCGGCCCGGTGGGCGGCCGCGACCGACCTGGAGAAGCAGATCATGGCCGTGATGGCGCAGGCCGGCAGCCCCACGGTGACGCGGGCAGAGATCGCCGAGGCGCTCGGCCGACCCACGCAAGCCCTGGGTGTGCCTCGTGACCGCTTGATCGACAAGGGCATCATCGAACCCGCCGGCCGCGGCGAGGTTCGGTTCACGATGCCGGGCTTCGACCGCTACATCCGCGAGACCCTGGCCACGGGAGCAGCCCCGGACGCCGACCAGGCACCCGGCCGCCTCGGTGCCGGTCGACGCCGGCGTCAACTGCCGCCCGCCTCCGACGCCGGACGCGACACCCCGCGGCGCTAGAGCTCTCGGCGAGCCTGACGACGCAGAACCGCCTCGAGGTCGGCGACGCCCTCACCCAGCGGCATCGGTGGCGCTACGTCGGCGAGGTCGTCGAGCAGCTCATCGACACTGCCGTCATGCAACTCCGGCGCGCAATAGGCGTTCCACTCCCCCACCGCCGCGGCGAGCCTGCGATAGACCTCGACATCGGCCGGCGCGTTGAACCACGCGGCAGCAGCCATCGCTACCCGCCGTGCGATCAAGGCCGCCTGGTCGTCCATGGCCGCAGTCTCCCGCCCTGCGACCCGGGAGGGAACCCCTTCACGGTTTGTCCACAGGCCAATGACGCCCTCCCCGCGCACGCCGGCGAGATCCGAGACACTCGAGCTAGTGACAACTCTCGGCGGGAAGGGCACCTGGTGGACGAAAACAACGACCTCGCGGCGACGGGCCACGCCAAGGCTGCACGCGAGCACATCTACGGCTTGAACCGAGCCACGATGGGCGAGCGAGACCAGACCCCGTCCGAGACGGCCAATCAGCTGGCCGACCTTGCTGCGCTCGCCGCCGCGCTCCCCCAGGCCTGTTCCCAGCTCGCCACGCTGCTGGAGCAAGCCCGGGACCACCAGGTCCTCCGCATGGACGCTGCGAGCGCTGAGTCCGACCCCGCCATGGCGATCGATGTTGTGCGCCTCCACCTGGAGGAAGCACGCCGCTACGCAGTCGACCTGCACAAGCTCCTGGACGCCGCGCACCAGGCGACGGCGCACATCGTCAGCGACGGTGTCTACGACGGCCATGACTCGATGCCCTGGGACCAGCCCTGACCCTCCGGCACCGGTCCTAGCCGACACCGGATCCAGTTTTCTTCCCGGCGGTGATCGCTCGGGCGGGGCTTCCTTCCTTTGGTGACTGAGACATGTCCCCGGTCCATCAAGGAGCTGTCCATGAGCAAGCCCACCGATGCACCCGATGGTGCCGCCGACCGGGACCCGGTCCAGGAGGTTCGTGCCCACCTCGAGCAGGCCTTGGCCTCGCTCGATCGGTTGCGCGAGGTCCTGCCGCCACCGAGTAGTTCGCCTCCCGGACACGGGAGAGGCGGTGACTCGGCGTGACCACCACCGACGTCACGCTGCGCGCCGCAGACGCCGTGTTCGCGGCCGAACAGGCCGTCAACCGCGCCCGCTGGGTCGTGGAGGAACTTCAGGAGACGATCGCTTCCGCGCTCCGCGTGCTCGACGATGCCGAGCTTGACTCGGCCAAGGCCAGGCTCTCCGACCGCGGCTCCTTCTACCTTGAGGCCGCCGGCGAGCACCTGGGCCGCCTCCGGACCCGCTGCAACGACATGCCAGAGCTGACCCGTGAGCTGTTCGGACACCTCAACCGCGTATCGGAGTCAGTCAATGACGCCCGCGCGTTCCTTGAGGTAGCCGACACATCCGATCCCGTCGTCGCCAGCGAGGTTGCCCAGCTGAAGCCGCGCATCGCGGTTGTTGGTGAGATGGTCGCCCTGGCCAAGCCGGTGGCTCAGCTCGCTGCACAGCACGTGGACACGGCTCACCGCGCCAGCCGGGACGTCACTCCGGCGTCCCTCCTGGAGCCGGTCACACTCGAGCGAAGCATCGCGACCGCCGGCAAGGAGCTCGGCCGCGCCGACGAGGACGTGCGCCTGCTTGGCAATGTCGTCGACCACGCCGCGGCCAGCGCCCGGGAGTCGGCCGGGATCGCCAGCGAGATCACCGACAACGCCCGCCGGCGGATGTCCGAGCAGAGCCGGGACCCGATCACGAGCCCCTCCCATCCGGCGCCCAGGTACCCGGGTCGGTAGGGGGAGCCATGGACCTCGACCAGGGGGCCGCCAGCTGGCGGGCCTCATCCTCGACACGGCCGGCCGCGGCCAGCACGACCAAGTGGCCGACCTGATCGCACCGTCGATGCCGAGCAGCCGCGCTCCCTGGTGACGGTGCTGGCAGTCCAGGTCGACCAGAGCGCGCCGGCCTCCTCGACAACCGGCCCCGCCGCGGTGTGCGACACCGCGCAACTGCTGGGAGCCACGTTGCTGGCACAGCCGGCCTGAGAGCACCCGGAGGCCCGACAACACGGCTCAGTCGAGGTGATCGCTCCCACCTCTGGTCCGCACTTAGGAGACCAAGGAGGACTGGCGCAGCCGGTGCCGGTCCACGGGATCCATGGAGTTCACATGAGTGACGCCGCTCGCGAGGAAGCCGCGCTCGAGGAAGAGGCCCGTCAGCGCGCCGAGGAGATCAGGGCCACCGAGGAGACCGCCGCCCAGGCCGCGGCCGCGGACACCGGTCCCTCCCGCGATGCCGAGATCGCGCAGGTCCACCGATCGGGGCGCCAGCACGACCACACCGACACGGCCGCCTACCAGCGGCCCCAGCTCGGCCGCCGCCGCGGCCCGCGCCGCTAGGAGGTCGCG
>JAUYLL010000077.1 GCA_030698375.1 Nocardioides sp.
GAAGGAGGAGTAGGCCTTGGCGAACGTCTCCTGGACCAGGTCCTCGGCATCGGGCGGATTGCGGGTCATCCGCATCGCGGCCGAGTAGAGCTGGTCGAGGAAGGGAAGGGCGTCGCGCTCGAACCGCGCCGACCGGTCGGCCTCCGACTCGGAGCTCGGGTCGATCTCGTCTTCCGGCGCCTCGGCGCCGGTCAGGGAATCAGTCATCGCCCTCCAGCGTAGCTGGAGGTCGTCGATCGGCTCGGCGAGTTGGGCTGGCACACCGGGTGAACACCTCAGTGGGGCGACTGATTCCCGACCACCTCGCGGACGATCCACTCCAGGGTCGCCTCCACGATCACGGCCATGGCCTCGTCCTCGGTCAGCTCGCCGCGTCGCGGCACCTTGAAACCGTGGTCGGCGCCGGGCACGACCGCGAGATCGAGGCCCTGGGGGAACTCCGAGGGAGCCCCCATCGGGTCACGCTCCCCCTGGATGACCAGTGCGGGCACCCGTGCCTCCAGCAGCTCGGCCCTTCGCGAGCGCTCGGGCCTCCCCGGCGGGTGGAGCGGGAACGCCAGGGCCAGGCAGCCCGCAGCGCCCAGGTCGCGGGCACAGCGAGCCGCGGAGCGCGCGCCGGCGGAGCGGCCACCGACCACGAGCGGCGTGCGTGGCCTGATCCGGTCCGCGGCCGCCCTCAGCCCCGCGTCCAAGGTCGCCGGAGCCGTCGCGATCTTGCGACCCGCGACCTTCCACGGCTGCTCGAAGCGGAGCACGGAGATGCCGTGCCGGGGCAGGCTGGCCGCGAGCGCGGACAGGTCGCGGGTGTCGATCCCGTTGCCGGCCCCGTGGCTGAGCAGCAGGGTCGCGATGGGGTGGCGGGAGCGGTCGGTGACCAGCCGCCCCTCGCCGTGCGGCGTTGCGATCCTCAGCTCACTGCTCACCTGGTCATCCTTGCGTGGTGGTCGTCGAGCGGAAGTGGCTCCACCAGCTCGGGTCCGTTGTTGCGGACGTTGTTCACCGTCGTGGCCACCGGGAAGGCCTCGAGGTTGCCGGGTGCGGCGGGCACCAGCAGCGAGAGCAGGTCGTCGCTGCCGGTCGCCGAGGGCGACAACCAGTCGTGCCAGCGCTCTCGCTCCACCATCAGCGGCATCCGGTCGTGGATGTGACCGACCGAGTCCTCCGCGTTGGTGGTGATCACCGTGCACGTCCAGCGGAAGCGGTCGGGGTCGTCCTCCGCGCGGGTCGGATCCCGCCAGATCTCGTACAACCCGGCCATCGCGAGCGAGGAGCCGTCCCGCGGGCGGATGAAGAACGGCTGCTTGACCGGCTTCCCAGCGGCGGTCCGCTGCTCGGTCGGGTACCACTCGTAGTAGCCGTCGGCGGGAAGCAGGCACCGGCGGGCGGCGAACGCCCGGCGGTAGGCCGGCTTCTCCGCGACGGTCTCCATCCGGGCGTTGATCATCCGGTTCCCGATCGAAGGGTCCTTCGCCCAGGAGGGGACCAGCCCCCAGTGGAGCACCCGGAGCTGTCGCTGCGGGGGCGCGTCCGACTCCTTGTCGGCCCTGCGCTCCACCACGGCGTACACCTGCTTGGTGGGAGCCACGTTGTAGTCGGCGGCGAGAGGCGCGCTGATCCGGGGCTCGTCGACCTCGAACTCCTCGACCAGGTCCTCCGGGCGTCGGCTGGAGGCGTAACGACCACACATGGGTGCAAGGCTAGTCGGCGACCATCCCGGCCAGGCGGACGAGCTCGTCGAGCAGGAGGCCGGCGCCGTCGTCGGTCGTCGGCAGCCCCTCCATCCACGCGCGCACGGGCCCCTCGCACGACACCTCGACGAGCCGCCGCACGAGCGAGACCCGGCGGCCGATCCGGTCGTCGCGTCCGGCCAGCACCAGCAGCCGGCCGTTGCCGGTGCGGGCGACGGTCTCGGAGCCGTTGAAGACGGTGCGCACGGCCCGGCCCGCGCGCGTGAGCCGCAGCGACCGGGTCAGCCGGTCCCCGCCGCCGTCGAGGTCGAGGACGACCAGCGCCCACTCGGTGGCCACCCCCCGGTCGGCCACCTCGCCGCGGTAGAGCTCGCTGAGGCGCGCTCGCAGGTGCGCGGTGCTCGCCAGACCGGTCATCGGGTCCTCGCACGACACCTGGTGCAGATGGGCCAGCGTCTCCTCGCTCCAGGCGACGCTGAGGGCCGAGGTCACGGAGAACTCCGGCTCCCGGGAGCACACCGACCACACCGTCTGCCGCAGGGCGGCCAGCGACTCGTGCAGCGAGTAGCCGTCACGGGCGAGCCGGCGCCCGGCCACGGTGCAGGCCATGGAGGGGTCAGATCCCGAGGCGAGGGCCTCCCCTACCGCCTCGAAGTGCTGCGGGAACCCCAACCGCACACACTCGGGCAGCTCCCGCCCTGCCTCGGGACCACCCGAGGAGACCCGGCGCGATCGTGTCGCGAAGATCCCCACTGGCTGCTCCCTCCATGACCCCGCAGACGTCCGCCTCCGCGAGCGTCAGCGATGGAACGACCGGGGACGGGAACCATGACGCGAAACCACCAGAGATTCTCGGGCGGCTGCTTCGCCAGCGCCCGGGAGGGCCGAGGGGCCTACACTGGCGTCATCATTCCCCTACCAGTTCGTTGAGCCCTTGTGAGCACGACACTTCCCCGCCTCGACGGCCCCGCCGACGCCGAGCTCATCTCGGCGGTCCGGGGCGGGGACATCGCTGCCTACGGCGACCTCTTCGCGCGGCACGTCGACGCCGCCCGCCGGCTCGCCCGCCAGCTGGTCTCCGCCGGTGACGTCGACGACCTGGTCTCCGACGCGTTCGCGAAGGTGCTCGGCGTCCTCCAGCGTGGGGGCGGCCCCGACGTGGCGTTCCGGGCCTACCTGCTGACCGCACTCCGTCGCCTCCACATCGACCGGATCCGCGCCAACTCCAAGCTGCACACGACCGGGGACCTCGAGCCCTTCGACCCCGGAGTGCCCTTCCGCGACACGGCCGTGGAGGGGTTCGAGAGCGCCGCGGCGGCCAAGGCGTTCGCCTCGCTGCCCGAGCGGTGGCAGCTGGTGCTCTGGCACACCGAGGTCGAGGGCCAGAAGCCGGCCGAGGTCGCCGCCCTCCTGGGCATGTCGGCCAACTCGGTCGCGGCCCTGGCCTACCGTGCCCGGGAGGGGCTGCGCCAGGCCTTCTTGACCATGCACGTGCAGGAGCTCGACGGGGACGACTGCCGCTGGACCAACGACCACGTCGGGGCCTACATCCGCAAGGGGATCTCGCGGCGCGACGCCGCCAAGGTGGAGGGCCACCTCGACGAGTGCCGCCCGTGCATGGCGATCTACCTCGAGCTGACCGAGGTGAACTCCAACCTCTCCGGCATCCTGGCGCCGCTGCTGCTCGGCGCCGCCGCCACCGGCTACGTCGCCTCCGCGTCGGGGGTGGCCGCCAAGGGCGGCCTGGTGCTGCTGGCCGGACGGGCCCGCGACCTCGTGGTGGGCAATGCGCCCGCCACCGCGGTCGCCGGTGTGGCCGCGACGGCCGTGATCGCGACGACCGCCGTGCTGACCCTGGGTGGGGGCGATGGTCCTACGCGCGCCCCCGAGACAGCGCCGTCGATCTCGGCGCCCGCCGACCCGACAGCGGTGGACCCCACCCCACGGCAGCGACGCCGGGCGAACTCCGCTCCCGCCCGGGCGACCTCGGAGCCGGCTCCCCCGACCGACGGCACCCCGTCGGCCGTCCCGGAGCCGGCCACCGCTGCGTCGGACCAGCCGGCAGCACCGGCCCAGCCCGCCGACGCCGCGGAGCCGCCGGCGGATCCTCCCGTCGTCGTGGCACCGCCCCCCACCGGGGCACCGGCCCCCACCCAGCCGCCGGGCTCCCCACCGCCGAGCCCCCCGACCACCACGCCGCCTCCGGCTCCGGTCCCCGACCTCACGCTGCAGGCCGAGGCCAGC
>JAUYLL010000079.1 GCA_030698375.1 Nocardioides sp.
GACCTCGACGCCCACCACGCCCTGGCCCGCCGGGCCGCCGCGGCGTCGGCGGTGCTGCTCACCAACGACGGCGTGCTCCCGCTCGACCCCGCCGCCGGCGGCCCGGTCGCGGTCCTCGGCGCGCTCGCCCGGGCCCCGCGCTACCAGGGGGCCGGGAGCTCCCACATCGTGCCGACCCGCCTCGACGACCCGGTCGAGGAGCTGTGCGCCGCGCTGCCCGGCCGTGAGCTGCGGGTGGCCGACGGTTACCGGCTCGACGGCGCCCCCGACCCGGCGCTGGTGGCCGACGCCGTCGCCGCCGCCCGCGACGCGACCTCGGTGGTCCTCTTCCTCGGGCTGCCCGACGCCGAGGAGTCCGAGGGCTTCGACCGCGAGCACCTCGACCTCCCCGCGGTCCAGCTCGACCTGCTGCGCGCGGTCTCCGACGTGCACGACCGCGTCGTGGTCGTCCTCGGCAACGGCGGCGTTGTCCTCACCCGACCAGTCGAGGAGCTCGCGAGCGCCGTCCTCGAGACCTGGCTCGGTGGGCAGGCCGTCGGCGGTGCGGTCGCCGACCTGCTCACCGGGGCGGCCGAGCCCGGGGGTCGGCTCGCCGAGACCGTGCCGCTCGCGCTGGCCGACACCCCGGCGTACGTGAACTTCCCCGGCACCCCCGCCGAGGTGCTCTACGGCGAGCGGATCTACGTCGGCTACCGCTGGTACGACCGCGTCGGGCGCGAGGTGGCCCACCCCTTCGGCCACGGCCTGGGTTACACCACCTGGGCGTACGACGACCTCGAGGTCGCGGTGCCCGACCCCACCGTCGCGGCCGCGGCCGTCCGGTTCCGGCTCACCAACACCGGCGAGCGTCCGGGCTCGGAGGTTGCGCAGGTCTACCTCGCCGACCCGGTCGCCTCGGTCGACCGACCCGTCCGCGAGCTCGTCGGTTTCCGCAAGGTGACCCTTGAGCCCGGCGCGAGCACCGTCGTCGAGGTGGAGCTGGACGAGCGGGCCTTCGCGTTCTGGGACGCCGAGCGCCACGCCTGGCGGGTCGAGCCCGGCGAGCTCGTCGTCGCGGTCGGGGCATCGTCGGCCGACCTCCGGCTCACCGCGGCGTTCGACCTCGACGTGCCTGCGGACCTCGGCCCCCTCACCGTCGACTCCCCGATGGGGGACTGGCTCGCGCGACCGGCCGCTACCGCCGCGCTGATGGAGGCCTTCGCCGCGGCGACCGGGGGTGAGGCGGAGATGCCCGAGCTCGACGCCGACCTGCTGCGGATGGTCGAGTCGATGCCGCTGCGTCAGGTGCTCGGGATGGCCGGTGTCCAGCTCGACGAGGAGGGTGAGCGCGCCCTGGTCGCCCGCGCTGAGGAGCAGCCAACATGATAGTTGCAGGTTCAACTACTCTGGAGGCATGACCTCCCCGCTGCAGCTCGGCCTCGACCTTCGGCGATGTCAGCGTCGACCTCGCCGGTGACCGCGTGCACGCCCCGGGCTACGTCGCTGACACCGACGCCCAGGCCCGCGAGGAGCTCTACCCGCACTTCAAGGCCAACCGCGACCGGATCGGCCGCGAGCGCGGCTGGGGCCCGGTCACCCGCGAGCAGTTCGAGGCCGAGGCCGCCCACGGCGCGCTCAGCGGCTAGATGCGGGCATTCGAGTGCGGCACCCAGGCGGCGGAAAGAGACGGCAGGTGCGGTCGTGGGGACGCGAGCCCACAACGCCGGTCCGTGTCAGCGAGGAGATCACGGCGGCTGCTGGGCTCCGGCTTCGGCATATAGAGCGGACGCGAGGATTTGAACCTCGACTCCATCCCTGGAAGGGAAGCGTGCTGCAACTACACCACGTCCGCGAAGCCAGCCTCTGACGAGCCTGACACGTTCGTAGTATGAACCCTCCAAGACTATCTGGGCGCCAGGGTGCGATTCCCGGACTTCAGAACTTCGCGCGACAGGAAGCGTCGTGATCGCGGCTACTAGACGATTCCGTTTTTCTGGATGCGCGAGGAAACTGATGCAACAGATCATGGTCGGGGTCGATCCCCACAAGCTGTCGGCAACGAGCGAGGTTGTCGACCAGCACGAACGACTGCTCGGATCGGGACGCTTCGCCACCGACAAGGCCGGCTACGCGGCCATGCTCGGATACGTCGCTCAATGGTCTCGGCCGACCTGGGCGATCGAGGGGAGCAACGGTGCCGGCCACTGCTGCCTCCGCGAGCGAGGGCTGCTCGAACAGCTCCTCAGTGTTCGATGGGCTCACGACCGCCAGTGATTCGATCTTCAGTGACCCCACCTGGCCAACCAGCCGGTCGGCGTGTCGAGCCAGTTAGGTCGTTCGGACAGTCCCCGCATGCAGCCGCGGCGCCGCGAGGATCGAGCGCCCCGGCAGCGTGATGACGAACGTCGACCCGGGGTCGGCGGGGCGGTGGACGGCGTCACCCCCGTGGGCCTGCGCGAGCAGACGGACGATCCAGAGCCCGAGCCCGACGGACTCGGGGTTGCCGTCGGTGCGGTTGAGCCGCTGGAAGAGCAGGGGGCGGTCGGCTACCGGTACACCGGCACCGTGGTCCCGGACGAATATCTCGACGCTGGCGCCCAGCGAACGCGCGCCGATCACCACCGGAGGCTCGCCGTGCCGCTGGGCGTTGGTGACGAGGTTGACCATCATCTGCTGCAGGCGCGTCGGGTCGGCGCGGACGGTGAGACCGGACTCCACGTCGATGCTGATGCCTGTGCTGCCCAGCAGCTCCGCGACCTGCTGCGAGAGCTCCTCCACGTCGACGTCTTGCCAGTCCAGGACCAGCTTGCCGCCCTCGACCCGCTCGAGGTCGAGCAGGGTGCTGGCCAGCGTGGAGAGCCGAGAGGTCTGTCGAGCGGCGGCGGCCACGAGTGGCTCGAGGTGGGCGGGCAGGTCGGCGTCCTCGCCGATAATCTCGAGCACACCGTGGATGGTCGTCAGGGGAGATCGGACGTCGTGAGCCAGGGTGGCCATCAAGGCGGCTCGCCAGCGCTGCTCCTCGATGATCACCTCGCGGGCGGCTTTGAGCCGTCGGACGCGCCCCTCGATGATCAGGCCGATACTGACGGCGAACGAGATGGCAGCGACGGTGCCCATGAGTGACTGTCGCGTCGCGTCGCCGAGGACGAGGGCGACGAAGTAGGCGGACGCGGCGACCGGTGCGTTGGCGAGGATAGTCCGCCGACTGTGGTGCAGCCCCATCCAAGCGAACGCGAGGACGAAGAACGCGCCGGAGCCGGAACCGATGCCGCCGATGGCCCACGTCGACCCGCCGATCACGGGCCAGGCAACTACTGCGAGCGCTGCGGTACTCCCGGCTGGCCAGCGATGCCACGGCAGCAGGAAGATCACGACGGCGACCGCGAGGTCAGTAGCGGCGAGGACGAGAAGCGGATCGCGGCGGTCGGGAATGGAGGTGGTCGCGACCAAGCTCAGCACGGCCGAGATGAGGAACAGGAGACC
>JAUYLL010000088.1 GCA_030698375.1 Nocardioides sp.
CGACGCCCCGACAGGAGTCCACCAGCCCGGCGGCGCCGACGCCGACCGCGCGGACGGCGAGGCCCGGGTGGTCACTGCGCAGCTCGCGGACAGCGGCGGTCAGCACCTCCTCCACCACGCCCGGGCCCTCACCCGGGTCGGGGGTAATCGCCCAGGTCTCGGCCAGGACGACGCCGGCGGCGTCGACCAGACCGGCGTACACCTTCGAACCACCGACGTCGATGCCGATGGTCACCTGCGCCGAGGCCTCCACCTGCGCCGGGGCCTCGGACGCGGCGCCCCGGGTCGGTGTGATCACGGGCGTCGGGCCAGGTCGGCGGCTCCGAGCATCCCGGCGTCGTTGCCGAGGGCAGCCGGGCGGACCTGGAGCTCGGGGCGGTGGCCTCGGCCGGTGAGGTTCGCGCGGTAGGCGTCCCGCAGCGGGTCCAGCAGCAGGTCGCCGGCAGCAGAGACCCCACCGCCGATGACCGCGGCGGCCGGGTCCAGCACGGCAGCGAGGCTGGCGATCCCCTCCCCCAGCCATCGTCCGAGCTCGGCGAGCCGGGCGCAGGCGAACGGGTCGCCGGCACGGGCGGCCGCGGTGATCATCGGGCCGTCGATCGCCTCGACCGGGCCCCCCGCCAGCAGCAGGCGCGCCCCCTCGGGATCGGCCTCGGCAGCGGCTCGGGTGTCGGCGACCAGCGCCGACCCGGAGGCGTACTGCTCCCAGCAGCCGTGGTTGCCGCACCCGCACAGCCGGCCGCCGGGCACCACGCGGAGGTGGCCGATCTCGGCCGCGACGCCGGAGGCGCCGCGGTGCAGCCGCCCGTCGAGCACGATCCCGCCCCCGACCCCGGTGCCCACGGCGACGAGCAGGAGGTCCTCCACGTCGCGCCCGGCGCCGTACACGAACTCGCCCCAGGCCGCGGCGTTGCCGTCGTTCTCGACGACGACCGGGAGGTCCAGCAGCGCCTCGAGCTCCCCCCGCAGGGGCTCGTCGCGCCAGGCCAGGTTCGGCGCGAAGAGGACGGTCGAGCGGGTGGCGTCGATGAAGCCGGCCGCCCCGACGCCCACGCCCGCCACGGGCCGGCGCACCTCGGCGCGCAGCCCGGTCACGAGGTCGGCGATGGTCTGCTCGATCGCCCGGGCGTCGGCGGCCGGGGAGTCGCGCCGCGCCCGGGCCAGCACCTCGCCCCGCTCGTCGACGACCCCTGCGGCGATCTTGGTGCCGCCGACGTCGACGCCGATCGTCAGCGCCACGTCAGTCCTCCCCGTCCTCGTCGACCCAGCTCTCCTCGTCGGTGAGGTCGATGTGCTCCACCGGTCCGCGGCGGCCGCCCTCGCGCTCCGGGGGCACCTGCGTGGCGAGCATCCCGGCAGCGGCGTGGAGCAGCGAGGTCGCCGCGGTCGAGAGGTTCGCCCGCACCTCGGGGCTGGTGGAGCGCACGGCGTGGATCACCTGGCACACGGGGCAGTACCGACAGTCCTCGCCCTCGGTGGCGACGTGCTCGTTGACGGACCCGAGCACGGAGGCGAACCCCGCCGCGGCGTCGGCGGCGCCGCCGGCCTGGGTGGTCCCCTGGGTCCGCGCCCAGTCCGAGAGGGCACCGAACAGCTTCGCGGCCTCCTCACCCACCGAGCCCACGTCGTCGGCAGCGTCGGCGGGGCGGTCGTCCTGCGCGTCGCTCACGATTCCTCCTCCGGTTCGTCCTCTGGGCGGGCAAAACGGACCTGCAGCGACCCGCCGTCGACGCGGGCCCCCGCCACCCGCATCCGACCGAGCGCGCTGGGCAGCGCCAGCAGCCGACGGTACGACCCGACGGTCACGACGAGCTCGTCGCCGTGCCGGGCGAGATGGACGTCGTCCTTCGCCGCGAACGGCAGCGCCATCCGCAGGGTCGCGCCGGTCGTGGAGCGGCGGACCGTCATCGGGCCCTCGCCCAGCGGCGGGGCCAGCGGGTCGTCGTCGCCATAGGCGGCCGCGGCGAAGGCGGCCAGCTCCTCGACTCCCACCGGCTCGCGGGAGTGGTACGCCGAGCGCCACACCGGCACGTCGCCGAAGGACTGCTCGACCTCCTCGAGCACCGCGGTCTGGGCGCGCACCCACCGGTCGCGCCACGGGTCGGAGCCCTCGGTGGGGAAGACCCGGTTCGCCACGACCCCGTCGACGCGGTAGCCGAACAGGCTGAGTGTGGTCAGCGAGCGCCGGGCCTCGGCCACGACCACCGTCTCGGGGGTGAGCACCAGCCGCACGCTGGCGTCCTTGCCGGTGAGGATCTCGTGCACCTCCCGGAGGTCGGCGTGCAGGCGCTCGAGCGCGTCGAAGACCGAGTCCTGCGGCATCGGGACACCCGCCGCCCGTGTGAGGACCGGGCGCAGCGCCTTCACCACGCGCCGCTCCACGGGGAAGATCCGCTCCATATACCAGCCCAGCGCCTCGGGGAGCGCGAGCAGCCGCAGCGTCTCGGCGGTCGGGGCACAGTCGACGACGATGACGTCCCACTCCCCCGACACGGCGTGCGCGCGGACCTCCAGGAGCGCCAGGACCTCCTCCGCGCCCGGCAGGACCGTGAGCTCCTCGGCGGTGATCCGGTCCACCCCGGCGGCGTCGAGCACCGACAACAGGTAGCGCTGGACCTCCTGCCAGGAGGCCTCGAAGCGGCGCTGGGCGTCGACCTGCTGCACGTGCAGGCCCGGGGCGACCTGGGTGGGCTCGCTCCCGACTGCGACGCCGAAGGCATCACCCAGGGAGTGGGCCGCGTCGGTGGAGAGGACGAGGGTGCGCTCCCCCGCGGCGGCCGCGGCGGTCGCCGTACCGGCAGCGGCGGTGGTCTTGCCGACCCCGCCCTTGCCGGTGAACAGAAGGATGCGCATCGAGGAGGGTCGGCCCGGCCGCTCAGGCGAGGGACTCGACGCGCTTCTTCAGGCCCTTGAGCGCGGTGTCGATGATGACCTTCTCGGCCTTGCGGCGAAGCATGCCGATCATCGGGATCGCGATGTCGACGGCGAGCCGGTAGGTGACCTCGGTGCGGCCGTCGCCGAGCTCCTCGAGCTCGTAGGCGCCGTCCATCGACTTGAGCATCTTGCCTTCGGCCAGGGTCCAGGTGACCTCGCGGTCGCCGTCCCAGGTGTAGGCCAGCGTGTAGGCGTCCTTGATCGGCGCGGCGTCGAGCTCGAAGTAGACCCGGCGCGGGCGCCCGCCCGGGCCGTCCTCCACCACGTCGGCGGTCTTCACGCCCTGGGCCCAGGCGGGGTAGGCGTCGAAGTCGGCGATCACGGCCATCACGGCCGCCGGCTCCGCCGCGACGACGATGGTCGAGGTGGTCTGGTCGGCCAAGGCAGGTCCTTCGGACGAGGGGTGCTGGAGTCGGGCAGCGGAGGCACGAGGGTATCGGAACCGGGGGTACCGTGCTCGTGCCGGTACACGCCCGCGGGCGCCCGGCCGCCCTTCCGGATCTGGATGCCGCCGCCCTCCCGCGGCCAGGAGGTTCGTCCATGCGCGAGTTCGCGACCCCCCTCACCGTCGACCTGCCGCGTGTCGGCAGCCTGACCGACGACGTGGTCGAGCACGCCCGCACGCGCCCCGAGACGGTCCTGTTCAGCCGTCGAGGCCCCGACGGCTGGGGAGACGTCACCGCCGAGACGTTCCACGACGAGGTGCGCGCGGTCGCCAAGGGCCTGGTCGCTGCGGGGGTCGGGGAGGGCGACCGGGTCGCGCTCATCTCCCGCACGCGCTACGAGTGGACGCTGCTCGACTACGCAATCTGGTATGTCGGCGCAGTCACCGTGCCCGTCTACGAGACGTCGTCGGCGGCCCAGATCGCCTGGATCCTGGCCGACTCCGGCGCGGCCGCAGTGGTCACCGAGACCGCCGACCACCGGGCGAGGGTCTCCCAGGTCCGCGGCGAGCTGCCGGACCTGGCCCAGCTGTGGACGCTGGAGGACCGGGCGATCGAGGTGCTGGGTGCCCTCGGCGCCGACATCGACGACGAGGTGCTCGACGCTCGTCGCGAGACGGTCACACCGCTGTCCCTCGCCACCCTCATCTACACCTCCGGCACCACCGGCCGACCCAAGGGGTGCCGGATCACCCACGGGAACCTCCAGGTCGAGCTCGGGGTGGCGATCCACGAGCTGGCCGCGCTCTTCGGCACCGGCGCCGAGGGTGAGGACGCGGGGGACGCTCCGGCGGATCCCTCCACGTTGCTCTTCCTCCCGCTCGCCCACGTCTTCGCCCGGATCATCCAGGTCGGGTGCGTGAAGGCCGGTGTCCGGCTGGGGCACTCCGGCGACATCACGCAGCTGATGCCCGATCTCGCCGAGTTCCGGCCGACCTTCCTGCTGGCCGTGCCGCGGGTCTTCGAGAAGGTCTTCAACGGCGCGTCGCAGCGGGCCGCCGCCGACGGCCGGGGAACCGTGTTCGACCGGGCCGCCGAGACCGCGATCGCCTGGTCGCGCGCGCAGGACGCCGGACGGGTCGGCGTACGGCTCCGGGCGCAGCACGCGCTCTTCGAACGCCTGGTCTACCGCAAGCTCCGGGCCGCGTTGGGCGGATCCTGCGACCACGCGATCTCGGGCGGCGCCCCCCTCGGGGAGCGGCTCGGGCACTTCTTCCGCGGCATCGGGCTGACCGTGCTCGAGGGCTACGGCCTCACCGAGACGACGGGCGCACTGACGGTGAACCTGCCGGGGGCCCAGCGGATCGGCACCGTCGGCCGGCCGCTGCCGGGCACCGCGGTGAAGGTCGCCGAGGACGGCGAGCTGCTCTTCCGCGGCGGCCAGGTCTTCGACGGCTACTGGAACGACGAGGAGGCCACCCGGGAGGTGCTCGACGCGGACGGCTGGTTCCGGACCGGTGACGTCGGGGAGGTCGACGACGAGGGGTTCGTCCGGATCACCGGACGGAAGAAGGAGATCCTCGTGACCGCGGGCGGCAAGAACGTGGCTCCGGCGGTCCTCGAGGACCGGGTCCGCGCCCACCCGCTGGTGAGCCAGTGCCTCGTGGTCGGTGACGGCCGCCCGTTCGTCGCGGCGCTCGTGACCCTCGACCCGGACGCGCTCACCGCCTGGGCCGCGCAGCACGACCGCAAGGGCGGGCCTCGGGAGCTTGCCGGCGACCCCGACGTGCAGGCAGCGATCAGCCAGGCCGTCGACGACGCCAACAAGGCGGTCTCCCAGGCCGAGTCGATCCGCCGGTTCCGGGTCCTCTCCGAGGACTGGACCGAGGAGGCGGGCCACCTGACCCCGAGCCTGAAGCTGAAGCGCACCACCGTCTGCCAGGACTACGACGACGACATCGAGGCGCTCTACACCTGAAACGGGGCCGACTCGAGAGTGAAGGAAGGTTAGGGTAACCTCACCTCTGGCAGCCGAGGCTGCCCGACGATCCCCTGCCGGACCCTCTCGACCACCGTCGACCTAGCGAAGAGCGAGCCCTCCATGAGCATCACCCCCCGCCGTGCCTGGCTGCTGCCCGGCGTGCTGATCCTGGCCTCCACCCTCACCGCCTGCGGCGAGGACTCCGCCGACACCAACGGGGCCTCGGAGGCCGACGGCGAGATCGTCGTGTACGTCGGGCGCGACGAGGAGCTCGTGGCGCCGCTCATCAAGCAGTTCACCGAGGACACCGGCATCGAGGTCGAGGCCCGGTACGCCGGCACCTCCGAGCTGGCCGCCACGCTGCTCGAGGAAGGGGACGCCAGCCCGGCCGACGCCTTCCTCTCCCAGGACGCCGGCGCACTCGGCGCGCTGGCCGACGAGGAGCTCCTCCTGCCCCTGCCGGACGAGATCGCCGACGCGGTGCTGCCGGGCTACACCTCGACCGACGGGTCGTGGGTCGGCGTGACCGGTCGCTCGCGGGTGATCGCCTACGACGGCGAGAAGTACGCCGCCGACGAGGTGCCCGGCACCGTCACCGAGCTCACCGACCCGCAGTGGGAGGGCAAGGTCGGCTTCCCGCCCGGGAACGCGTCGTTCCAGTCGTTCGTCACCGGGTTCCGCGTCGCCGAGGGCGACGACGCCGCCCGCACGTGGCTCGAGGACATGGCCGCCAACGACGTCGAGGAGTACGACTCCAACTCCCTCACGCTCGAGGCGATCAACACCGGCACCCTCGACATCGGCCTGATCAACCACTACTACTGGTTCGAGGCAGCCGCCGAGGCGGGCGAGGAGAACATGCGCGCCCAGCTGAAGTTCGCGGACGCCGGTGACCCCGGCGCACTGGTGAACGTGACCGGCGCAGGGCTGCTCTCCGAGGACCCCGACGCCGTGACCTTCGTGGAGTACCTCGTCTCCGAGCCTGCCCAGCGCTACTTCACCGAGACGACCTTCGAGTACCCGCTCGTCGAGGGAGTCCCGACGCCGGAGGGCCTGCCCTCCCTCAGCGAGCTGCAGGGGCCCGAGATCGACCTGTCCGACCTCGCCGACCTCGAGGAGACCGTGCGGATGATCCAGGAGGCGGGACTCAGCTGACCGCGCTCCCCGGGGGCATCACCTCACCGAGGGCCGGTGGGACGCGTCAGCGTCCCCCGGCCCTGCTGGTCGTGCTGGCCGCGGCCTCTGCTGCCGTGGCCACCGTGCCGCTGGTCTACCTCGTCATCCGCACCGTCGGGGGTGCCCTCGACGACGGTGGTGATGCAGTACGCCAGACACTGACGCGCCCGGGCACCACCGAGCTGCTGGTGACCAGTGCCGCGCTCACCGCGGCGGTGACGGTCACCTGTCTCGCCCTCGGGGTCGCCTCGGCGTGGCTGCTGGTCCGCACCGACGTGCCGATGCGCGGCAGCCTGCTCGTGCTGTCCGCGCTCCCCCTCGCCGTGCCGTCGTACGTCGCCGCGTTCGGCTGGATCGCCACCGTGCCGGGCTGGAGCGGGTTCCTGCCCGCCTGGTTGGTGCTCTCGGCGGTGAGCACGCCGTACGTCACGCTCCCGGTGGTGGCGGCCCTGCGCAGCGCGGACCCCGCGCTGGAGGAGGTCGCCCGCTCCCTCGGCAGCAGCCCGTGGCGCGCCTGGCGGACCGGGACCCTGCCCCAGGTCGCTCCTGCCGCCGCGGCCGGCGCCCTCCTCGCGGCCCTCTACACGCTCTCCGACTTCGGTGCCGTCGCGATGCTGCGACTGCCCGTGTTCACCTACGCGATCTCGCGTCAGTACTCCTCCTTCGTCGGCCGCGAGGTCGCCGTCGTGCTCGCCCTCGTCCTCGTCGTCGGCGCGCTCCTCCTCGTCGGGCTCGAGCGTGCGGTGCGCGGGCGCGGGGAGCGGTGGCGCACGGGCTCGGGCGCCCGCCGGCTCGCCGCACCGGTGCGGCTGGGCCGGGCGACGATCCCCGCCGTGCTCCTGCTCCTGCTCGCACCCGCCGCCGCGGCGGCGGTGCCGGCGGTCGCCCTGGGCCGCAGGCTGCTCGCCGGCACGGGGCGGCGACTCGACCTCGGGGACCTGACCTCGGCGGTCATCTCGACCGCAGCCGTCGCCTCCGCCGGGGCGCTCCTGACGAGCGTGCTGGCGCTAGCGATCGGGATCCTCACCGCACGGCACCGTGGCGCGCTCGTCGCCGGGATCGAGGCCGCCGGGTTCACCGGCCATGCCCTGCCCGGTCTGGTCGTCGCCCTGTCGCTGGTCTTCATGTCGCTCAACGTCGTGCCCGGCCTCTACCAGACCACCACCCTGCTGATGCTCGCCTACGCCGTCCTCTTCCTGCCCAAGGCCATCGGCGCGACGCGCACCTCGATCGCGCAGGTGCCGCCGGTCCTCGCCCAGACCGCCCGCTCGCTGGGTCGCGGCCCGGTGGCCGCCCAGGCGGCCACCACGTGGCGCCTGGCGGGGCCGGGTATCGGCGCCGGCTCGCTCCTCGTCATGCTGACAGCCATGAAGGAGCTGCCGGCCACCCTGCTGCTCCGGCCCACCGGGCTGGACACGCTGGCCACCGAGATCTGGAGCCGCACCAACTCCGCGGCGTTCGGCGCTGCTGCGCCGTACGCCGTCGCGCTTGTGCTGCTGGCAGCCGTCCCGGCCTTCCTCCTCACCCGCCCGCAGGCCTGGGGCGAGAGCGGCGGGTCGCGGTGAGCGGCGTGGTCATCACCGGCCTGCACGCCGGCTACGGGCCCACCGAGGTCCTGCACGGCATCGACCTGTCCGTGGCCGACGGGGAGTTGGCCGCCGTGCTCGGTCCGAGCGGCTGCGGCAAGACGACCCTCCTGCGGGTGCTGGCCGGCCACCACCGTGGCAGCCGTGGCACGGTCCAGGTCGGCGACCGGGTGGTCGACGGCGAGGGTCGGTGGGTCCCCCCCGAGCGACGCCGGGTCACGGTCGTGCCGCAGGAGGGCGCGCTCTTCCCTCACCTCGACGTCACCGCCAACGTGTCCTTCGGCATCCGCCGCACCCCGGACGTCGTGCGGCGTACCGCGGAGATGCTCGACCTCGTCGGCATGGCCGCGTTCGCGCACCGGTACCCGCACGAGCTCTCCGGGGGCCAGCAGCAGCGCGTCGCCGTGGCCCGCGCGCTGGCTCCGCGGCCGTCCGTGGTGCTGCTCGACGAGCCGTTCTCCGCGCTCGACGCGCACCTGCGCGAGCAGGTCCGGAGCGAGGTCCGCGAGCTCCTCCGTGCCGAGGAGGCGACCGCGCTCCTGGTCACCCACGACCAGGAGGAGGCGCTGTCGCTGGCCGACACCGTGGCGGTGCTCCACGACGGCCGCATCGTCCAGCAGGACAGCCCGCAGGCCGTCTACGAACGCCCCGACGACCGGTGGACCGCACGCTTCCTCGGGGAGACCGTGCTCCTCGACGTCCAGGACTTCGACCCCGAGTTCTCGACGGCGGAGACCCAGGCCGGCCGGTTGCCGGTGGCCGAGCCCCGCGAGGGGGCCCGGTGGGTACTCCTGCGACCCGAGCAGCTGATCCTGCTGCCCGACCCCGACGGCACGGCGACCGTCGACCAGGTGAGCTTCCACGGGCCCCACGCCAGGGTCGCGTTGACCCTCTCCGACGGCACCCCGCTCACCGCCCGGGGCCGGTACGGCGCGCTGCGCCCTGGCGCGCGGGTCCGGCTGGACGTCGACGGCGTCGGCTGGCTGCTGGCCGACTGACCAGCCAGGCCCACAGGTGCTGGTAGGCGACGCCGACGGCCAGGGAGAGCAGCAGGGCCAACCACGGGGCCTCCCACTCCAGGTGGGGGTAGACCTGCCAGTGGGTGACGTAGACGTACAGCGAGGCCGCCGCGAGCACGGCGGCGACCCGGGCTGCCGCCCGCGGCACCCGCACGGAGCGCACCCACACCAGGAGCAGGACCCCGGCCACGATCATCGCCTCCCGCTCGGGGTCGCCGAAGAATCCGTGAACCCCGGCGAGGACGGCGGCTGAGACCGCCAGCCGCTGGAGCACCGTGCATGCCCGGGCCGCGGTCCAGCCGGCAGCGATCAACCAGGCAACCGCCCAGGGCGTGTAGCGCGCGGTCCAGTCCGCCTCCGCGTCCACCCCGGCGAACCGGACGGCGAGCAGGGCCAGCAGGGCGACGAACGCGACACCGAACGGGCTGCGCTGCTCCCACCGGCGCATCCGAGGCAGCGCCAACAGCGCCACGATGGCGACCTGCACCCACAGGAACGCTACGAGGAACCAGTACTCCCACTGCCGGTCCCAGGAGCCGCCCGGCCACCAGCCGTGCACCATCAGCACCGTGCTCGGGCCGTAGGGGCCGACGAGCACGGCGACCACGGCTGCCCAGGCCACCGCGGGCGCGAGCGCGCGCCCCAGGGCCGCCGCCGTCGAGCGCGCGCGCTCCCGGCTGCCGCGGCCGGGGACCAGGTGGAAGCGGGCGAGGTTGAACCCCACGACGGCGAGCAGGACGTGCGCCCCGCCCTGCCAGGTCCAGACGTTGGCATGCGAGCCGACCACGAGGACGATCGCAACCGCCCGCAGCACGACGGTGAGGTCGACGCGCACCCCGCGCCGTGGGGCGGCAGCGGTCTCCGCCAGGGATCGGAAGCTCCGGTGGTGCCAGTCCGCCGGGAGATCCAGGCCGGCCTCCCCCAGGCGCACCGAGACCTCGACGAAGGACAGCGAGTCCCCGCCCAGCGAGACAAAGGAGTCCTCGGGACCGGCGTCGGGGCGCCCGAGCAGCGTCGCGACGAGGTCACGCAGGGCCTCGGCGGTCGGTGTGGCAGCGGGACGCCGGCGGCGCCCCGGCCACGCCCGGGCGCGCGGCGCCGCCGCGAGACGAGCGTCCAGCTCCGCGCTCTCGAGCACGCCGGCGTGCCGGCGCAGGGCGGCCTGGTCGATCTTCCCCGACGAGGTGCGGGGCAGCTCGGCGAGCACCTCGGCGTGCACGACGTGGCCGGGAAGCCCGGCGCGCGCCAGCAGCGCAGCACGGGCCGGCTCCCGGTCCCGCGGGCGGGTGACGAAGGCGTGCAGCCCGCTGTCGGTGCCGATGACGCGGAGGTCCCCGGCGACGGCCTCGGCCAGCCCGCGCTCGAGCTCGTCGAGGTCGAGGCGGACGCCGAACAGCTTGGTGATCCGAGAGCGCCGGCCCACCCAGGTGTAGGTGCCGTCGTCGCGGCGCCGCGCGAGGTCGCCGGTACGGAGCTCCTCGACCTCCCGGCCGTGCGCCAGGTCGGCCGGGGACCCGGCGTACCCGAGCATGACGTTGGGACCGGTGTAGACCAGCTCCCCGACTCCGGGCTCGGCCTCGGGCACGGGCTCGAGGCGGAACGCTCCGCCGGGGACGGGGACACCCAGCGAACCGGCGTGGGTGCGCGCCAGGTGCGGTGGGAGATAGGCCATCCGCGCCGTGGCCTCGGTCTGGCCGTACATCGTCACGAAGTCCCAGCCCCGTGCCTCCCCCAGCGCGGCGTAGGCCCGGATCCGATCGGGGTCGAGCCGCCCCCCGGCCTGGGTGAGGTAGCGCAACCGCGGCAGGTCCCTGGCGGCGAACCCGCTGGACTCGAGCAGGTCGAAGGTGTGCGGCACGCCGGCGAAGGACGTCGCGCCGGTGCGCGCGACCAGGTCCCACAGGCACGGGTCGACCACCGACAGCTCGGTGAGCACCACCGACGCCCCGACCGCCAGGTGGCTGTGCAGCACCGAGAGCCCGTAGCAGTAGTGCAGCGGCAGCGTGGTGACCGCACGGTCGTCGGCCGTGAGCCCCAGGTAGTCGGCGATGGCGCGTGCGTTGCTGGCCACGTTGTCGTGCGAGAGCCGCACCAGCTTGGGCGAGCCGGTCGACCCCGACGTCGAGAGCAGGAGGGCGAGGTCCGGGTGCAGCTCGTGGCGGCTTCCGGGGCGGACCTCGTGCCAGCCGGGCCCGTGCTCGTGGGGGTCGTGCACCACGTCGGGGTCGTACGCCGCCACGAGGGCGTCCGCGGCCAGCCCCGGTGGGGTGAGCAGCACCGGGTGACCGGCGGCCTGCGCCGCCACGAGGGCCACCACCGTGTCGACGTCGTTGCGCCCCGCCACGAGCACCAGTCGGCGGGTGGTCCCAAGCGCCGCGGCAGCCGCCTCGACGCGATCCGCGAGGCCGGCGTAGGACAGCGCGCCGTCGCTGGTCAGCAGCGCCGGCGCGTCGCCGTACCGGCGCAGGCCGGCGAACAGGCCCGGGGCCAGGAGCGGATCGGCGAGAGTTGGAGTCACCGAGCGAGTGTAAGGCAAGCCTTACCTACAACAACCCCGCTCCCAGATTAGGACGGGGAATTCCTACGATCCCGCCGCCACCGGGCGATCAGTTGTGCGGACGCCGACCCCTCCCAGGGCGTCGGTGTCGATACTGAGATCCGGTTGTGCTCGCCGGCCATCTCGGGTGGGTCGCCTCGCGCGGCCCGTGACCGGCCTTGCCGCCGGACGCCCGGAGGTCTGTGCGCACCTCCACGAGGCGAAGGATTCCTGATGGACCGCAGACGTGTCCTCCTGGTCGTCGCAGCGGCAATCGCCGCCGTCGGCACGCTCCTGGTGTTCCTCTACGTCCAGGGCGCCGACGAGCGCGCGAACGAGAAGTTCGACGCCGTCCAGGTGCTGCGCGCCGTGGAGGTGATCCCCGCGGGCGAGACCCTGGAGTCCGCGCAGGCCACCGGCAAGGTCGAGATGAGCAACGTGGCCCGCTCCGCCGTGCTGGCCGGCGCCCGCTCCGACACCGCGGGCATGGAGGGCCGGGTCGCGCTGACCACGATCTACCCCGGCGAGCAGATCATCGACGGCCGCTTCGGCACGGCCGCGGACACCGAGGTCCTCACCATCCCCGAGGGGATGCTGGCGATCTCGGTGAACCTCTCCGACCCCGCCCGCGTGGCCGGCTTCGTCAACCCCGGGGCCGAGGTGGCGATCTTCCACTCCGGGACCGGGCAGAACGCCCAGGCGTACACCCGCATGCTCCTGCCCCGGGTGCAGGTGATCGGGGTCGGCACCACCTCCGTCGTCCCCACCACGACCACCGACCCCACCGGTGGAGAGACGACCGAGCAGCTGCCGCGCACCCTGCTCACGCTCGCACTGGACCAGCGTCAGGCCGAGAAGGTGCTCTTCGCCAGCAGCAGCGGCGAGCTCGCCTTCGGTCTGCTCACCACTGACTCCGAGGTCGCGCCCGGTCCGGGCACGAACCCCGGCAACCTCTTCTGAGGAAAGGCACCCCATGCCCGTCGTCGTCGAAGCAGGAAGCCCGGTCGACCCCGGGCTCCTGTCCGCCCTGCCCTCGCGCACCACGGTGCTCGGCAGCGTGGCGGAGCTCCCCGCCCACCTGGAGCGCCACCCCCACGAGTACGCCGTGGTGCTCGGCCCCGCGGTCCCGCTCGAGGACGCGGCCGCGTTCTCCGAGAGCATCCGGCTGACCCGTCCCGGCACCTCCGTGGTGCTGCTGTGCGACCACGTGCTCGCGACGACGCTGACGGCGGCCATGGACGCGGGCATCCGCGACGTCGTGGAGACCCGGTCCCCCGAGAAGCTCTCCGCCGCCGTCGAGCGGGCGCAGCGGGTCTGGGAGGCCATCCACGGCACGGACGCCGCAGCGGGCGGTGGGACCGGCCGGGTGGTCACGATCTTCTCGCCCAAGGGCGGGGTCGGCAAGACGACCACGGCGGTGAACCTGGCTCTCGCGCTGGCCGACAACGGCCGCCGCACCGTCTGCCTGGTCGACCTCGACCTGGCGTTCGGCGACATCGCCATCACCCTGCAGCTCTTCCCCCACCACACCATCTACGAGGCCGTGCCGGTCGAGGACCACCTCGACTACGACATGCTGCAGACGCTGCTGACCCGGCACGAGGACGGCGTCATGGTGCTCGCCGCACCGACGCAGCCCGACGCCAAGGACCGGATCCGGGCCAGCCTGGTCGCCAGGGTGCTGACGACGCTGAAGCAGAACTTCGACTACGTCGTCGTCGACACCGCGCCGAGCTTCGAGGAGCAGGTGCTCCAGGCCTTCGACGAGACCGACGACTGCGTCCTCGTCGCGACCCTCGACGTGCCGACCCTGAAGAACGTCAAGATCGCCATGGAGACCCTCGACCTGCTGAACGTGGCGCCCGGCCGGAGGTGGCTGGTGCTCAACCGGGCCGACGCCCAGGCGGGCCTCAGCGTCGACAAGGTCGAGTCGGTCCTCGGCATGCCGGTCACCGTGCCGCTGCCGACCGCCGTCGAGGTCGCCAGCGCGACCAACTCCGGTCGGCCGATCGTGCTGTCCCACCCCCAGCACCCCGTCAGCCGGGGCATGCACACCCTCGCCGACCGGATCACCGGAGCCTCCTCCGGTGAGCCGAAGCGTGACGGTGACGACCCCAAGCCCGAGACCAAGAGCCGCGGCCTGTTCGCCCGGCAGCGGAGGTGACGAGATGACCACCCTCAGCGAGCGGCTGGCCGCTGCCCAGCGTGGCGGGGATCCCGCCGTACCCTCGGGCACGGCGACCTCGGGGACCGCGGAGTCGCCGGCCGGCAAGCGCCGCGCCGACGTCCCGGTCGGCAAGGACCGCTTCGAGGACCTCAAGTCCGGGGTGCACAAGGAGCTGCTCCAGCAACTCGGGCCGCAGCTCTACGACGCCAACATGCCGCAGGAGGAGCTCGACGAGCGGGTGCGAGGGGCGCTGGGCGACGTCCTCGGCCGCGCCAACCAGCCGCTGACCGGCGCCGACCGGGCGCGGATCACCCAGGAGATCTCCGACGACATCCTCGGTTACGGCCCGATCGAGCCGCTGCTGCGCGACTCCGACGTCAGCGAGGTCATGGTCAACGGCCCGTCGGACGTCTGGGTCGAGAAGAACGGCCGACTGGAGAAGACGACGGCCCGGTTCAACGACGAGGCCCACCTGCGGCGCACCATCGAGAAGATCGTCTCGCGCATCGGGCGACGCGTCGACGAGTCGAGCCCCATGGTCGACGCCCGGCTGCCCGACGGCAGCCGCGTGAACGCCGTGGTGCCGCCGCTGGCCGTCGACGGCTCCGCCCTGACCATCCGGAAGTTCGCCACCGACCCGCTCACCGTCGAGGACCTGATCCGCTTCGGCTCGCTGTCGCGGCGCACCGCGGACTTCCTCGAAGCGTGCGTCCGTGGCCGGCTCAACGTCATCGTCTCCGGCAGCACCGGCGCCGGGAAGACCACGACGCTGAACGTGCTGTCGTCGTTCATCCCGGCCGACGAGCGGATCGTGACCATCGAGGACGCAGCCGAGCTCCAACTCAAGCAGGACCACGTCGTCCGCCTGGAGTCCCGCCCGTCCAACATCGAGGGCAAGGGCGCGGTGACGATCCGCGACCTGGTCAAGAACTCGCTGCGCATGCGGCCGGACCGCATCATCGTCGGCGAGGTCCGTGACTCCTCCGCGCTCGACATGCTCCAGGCGATGAACACCGGCCACGACGGATCGATCTGCTCCCTGCACTCCAACGGCCCCCGCGACACCCTCTCCCGGATGGAGACCATGGTGCTGATGGCCGGCATGGACCTGCCGGTGCGCGCGATCCGCGAGCAGGTCGCCTCCGCCGTCGACCTGATCGTGCACCAGGCACGGTTCAAGGACGGCAGCCGCCACATCACGCACATCACCGAGGTGGAGCGGATGGAGGGCGACATCATCACGCTCCAGGACGTGTTCGTCTACGACCACTCCGCCGGGTTCGACGCCGAGGGCCGCTCTCGCGGCGGCCTGCGCGGCACCGGCCTGCGCCCGAAGTTCCTCGAGAAGATGGCCCACGCCAACATCACCGTCGACCCGATGCTCTTCGCCACGGACGGCCGCTGATGCTCCGCCCCCTCCGCTCCCGCGCTGCCGGTGCCGCCCTGGTCGCAGCCGCGGCCGTGCTGGCGCCCGGTGCTGCGCTCGGGCTGGACGCCGGGGGCGCCGACGCCCCCGCAGCGAGGATCGCCTTCGTCGAGCCGGGTGCCGCCGAGGTGCGGATCCTGCTCTCGGTGCCGGCGGACGCGCAGGTGGACCCGGCCTCGGTACAGGTGACGCTGGACGGAGAGGCGCTGCCGTCGACGGCGACGACCACCGACGACGGCCCGTCGATCCGCCGTACGACGGTGCTGGCGATCGACACCAGCCGCAGCATGCGCGGCGCGCGGTTCCGCGAGGCCAAGTCCGCCGCCGCGGCTTTCCTCCGCACCGCACCGGACGACGTCAGGGTCGGGATCGTGTCCTTCGCGGCCGACGTGACCGTCGCCCAGCCGCCGACGCTGGACCGCGAGGCCGCGCTCGCGGTCCTCGACGACCTGACGCTCAGCCTCCAGACCCGTCTGCACGACGGAATCGTTGAGTCCGTCTCTGCCGCCGGCGACGAGGGCCAGCGCTCGGTGCTGGTGCTCTCCGACGGCCGGGACACCTCCGAGACCCCGCTCGACGAGGTGCTCACCGCTGTCGAGGAGTCAGGGGTCACCGTCGACGTCGTCGCACTGGAGCAGGGCCCCGCCGCGCTGGCCGCGCTCACCCGGCTGACCGAGCCCGGCGACGGCCAGGTGCTCGACGCCGCGACCCCCGAGGCCCTCACTGCCTTCTTCGCCGCCGCCTCCGAGGCACTAGCCGCCCAGCTCGAGGTCACCGCCACCCTCCCGGACGAGGGAGCCACCGAGGGCACCCTCGAGGTCACCGCCCTCGGCGCCGACGGCCCGCTCTCGGCCGCCGTCTTCGCGCGGGTGCGCACCACCGCGACCGAGGAGGCCGCCGGCGCGGACGCTGCGCCAGCCCTCCAGGCAGCTCCCAGCGGGTTGGCGATCCCGCTGCCGGTGGTCATCGGTGCTCTCGTCGCCCTCGCCGTGGCGCTGGCGTTCCTGCTCTTCCAGGGCCTGACCCGCTCGTCCAGGAGCGCGCGACCGGCCAGCGTCGAGGACCAGATCGGCGCGTACGGCGCCCAGGGCACCGCCGCCACCGGGGGGCCAGCGCCCGCCTTCGAGGGTGGCGCGGGTGGCCTCCGGACGGCGGACTCAGTCATCACCCAGGCGAAGGACGCCACGGCCCAGGCCCTGTCCGGCCACAAGACCCTCGAAGCGCGGATCGCCGCCCGGCTCGAGGGCGCCTCCTCCAGCCTCAAGCCCGCCGAGTGGGTGCTCCTCCAGGCCATGATCGCGGTCGTCGCCGCCGCACTCGGGCTGCTGCTCAGCTCGGGCAACCCGGCGCTCATGGTGCTCTTCGGTGTCGTCGGCGCGGTCGTGCCCTGGGTCTACCTCGGGAGGAAGGGCTCCAAGCGCCGGAAGGCGTTCGACGCCGGTCTGGCCGACACTCTCCAGCTGATAGCCGGCAGCCTCCAGGCTGGCCTGTCCCTCATGCAGTCGGTCGACACCATCGTTCGGGAGGGCCACGAGCCGATCTCCGGGGAGTTCCGGCGCGTGTTGGCCGAGACCCGCCTCGGGGTGAATCTCGAGGAGGCCCTCGACGAGGTGGCCACCCGGATGAAGAGCGTCGACTTCGCCTGGGTAGTCATGGCGGTCCGGATCCAGCGGGAGGTCGGCGGCAACCTCGCCGAACTGCTGCTCACCGTGGCCGCGACGTTGCGGGAGCGGGAGTACCTGCGCCGCCACGTCTCCGCGCTCTCAGCGGAGGGTCGCCTGTCAGGCTGGGTCCTCGGCAGCCTCCCCCCGGTCTTCCTGGGCTTCCTGCTGCTCTTCCGGCGTGAGTACGTGATGCCGATCTTCATCGACCCGCGCGGCTGGGTAATCCTTGCTGCCGCCGCACTGCTCCTGACGGTCGGGGCCTTCTGGATGGCCAAGACTGCGAAGGTGGACATCTGATGACCCCCGTCCTGCTCCTCGGCATCGTCTGCATCTTCGGCGGGCTGCTGCTCGGCCTCACCGCAGCCGGCGCCCTCACCCGGGAGACCCCGGGGGTCAACCGCTCCCTCGCCGTGCTCCAGGCACTCACGGCCGCACCGGAGGCGATGCGCACGCAGGAGCTCGACACCCCCTTCAAGCAGCGGGTCGTCGAGCCGCTGCTGGGCCGGGCTCTCCAGGTCGGTCGCCGGTTCACCCCGGCCGACGGCAACGACCGGCTCCGGGCGAAGATCGAGCGCGCGGGGAACCCGCCCGGCTGGACCATCGACCGGGTCGTGGCCCTCAAGGTCGTGGGCCTGGTCGCCGGGGTCGTGGCCGGGCTCCTCGTCGCCGCGGTCTTCAGCGTCGGCCTCGCCCCAACCCTCGCGATCGTGATCATCGCCGCGCTCGCGGGCTACCAGGCACCGAACATGTACCTCTACCAGAAGGGCTTCGACCGCGAGGCCCAGCTGAAGAAGTCGATGGCCGACTCCATCGACCTGCTCACCATCTCGGTGGAGTCCGGGCTCGGCTTCGACGCGGCGCTCTCCTACGTCGCGAAGAACACCGACGGCCCGCTCAGCGAGGAGTTCGCCCGGGTCCTCCAGGAGATGCAGATCGGCCAGGGCCGCGCCGAGGCGCTCCGCTCGCTCGCGGACCGCTCGAGCCTGCCCGAGCTGCGGTCCTTCGTCAGCGCGATGGTGCAGGCCGACGCGTTCGGCATCCCGATCGGTCAGGTACTTCGCGTGCAGTCCAACGAGATCCGGGTCAAACGCCGCCAGTGGGCCGAGGAGCAGGCCCAGAAGGTGCCGGTGAAGATCCTTGTCCCGCTGATCTTCTGCATCCTCCCGTGCCTCTTCCTCATCGTGCTCGGGCCAGCCGGGATCAGCATCATGGACAACTTCGCGGGGATGTGACGCCACGACGCCCTGGGCTTGCGGGGCATGCCCGGGCGGGATCGACCATGATGGAGCCCATGGAGCTCTTTCGCGTGGCCGTCGCCGCCCGGGCATTCGGCCTGGCGATGATGAGCGGCCTCGCGCTCTTGGCCCAGGACCCCGCGGCGTACCAGACGCTCGTGCTCGGGGCGGCCGTCTCCGTCGCCGGTGTGCTGCTCAGCACCCGACGCGCGCTGCGCGGCCACCTCATCGCCGTCGGCGAGGGCGTGGGGGCCGCCCTGTTGGTGGGCTCGAGCCTCGCCGACGCCACGTTGATGCTGCCCTACCTGGCGGTCGCGGCCTTCCTCGCGGGGCTGTACGGCGGAGGGCGCTTCGCCGGGCTCGCGCTCGTCAGCCAGGTCATCGCGCTGCTGGTCATCAACCTGGTATCCGGCGACGTCCTCGAGACAGCGGTCCGGACGGAGGTCGCCACCTGGCTCGCACTCGCCGCAGGGCTCGGCATCGTCGGCACCCTGCTGCACACCCAGCAGGTCCAGCAGACCGCGGCCGACACGTCCTACCGCGACGCCCGGTCGCTGCTCGCCCAGCTCCGCGCCCTGTCCACCCGACTGACCGAGGGGCTCGATCCGGTCTCGGCCGCCGACCGGATCATGGCGCGGGCAGCCGAGGAGCTCGACGCGGTGCACGCCGGGGTCCTGCTCGAGGGCGAGGACGGCACCCCGCTCCCGCTGGCCTACTCCTCCCGGGACGCCGCTTCGCTGCTCGCCGACTCCGAGCCCCTCGTCGCGCGCTGCCTGGGCACCGGGCAGCCGGTCAACCGCGGGACGCGTCGGGCACTGCCGCTGCGCACCGACGACCACCTGGTCGCGGCGCTGGTCCTCGAGTGCGCCACCCCACCGTCGGAGGAGGCCGTGGAGCGCTGCGTGCGCGGCCTGGTGACCGAGGCCCTGCGCCTCGACACGGCTTTACTCTTCGACGCGGTGCGCGGCGAGGCGACCGCCGAGGAGCGCCAGCGCCTCGCCCGCGAGGTCCACGACGGCATCGCGCAGGACGTCGCCTCGCTGGGCTACCTCGTCGACGATCTGCTCTTCACCACCGACGAGGAGGAGCGCACGCTGCGGATCAAGGAGCTCCGGGGCGAGCTGACCCGCGTGGTGTCCGAGCTCCGGCTCTCGGTCTTCGACCTGCGCAACCGGGTGGAGTCCACCGAGGGGCTGGGCTCGGCACTCTCGGCCTTCGCCCGCCAGATCGGGTCGCGCTCGGACATGACCGTCCACCTCACCCTCGACGAGGGGCCGACCCGGCTGCGCTCCGACGTCGAGCAGGAGCTGCTGCGGATCGCCCAGGAGGCGATGAACAACGCCCGCAAGCACTCCGGCGGCACCAACCTGTGGGTGCGCTGCACCGTCTACCCGCCGTACGCCGAGATCGTCGTCCGCGACGACGGTGCCGGGCTCGGCGAGGCGGCCGACGACTCCCAGGGCCTGCGGATCATGCGGGAGCGCGTGGCCCGCATCGGCGCAGACCTGGAGATCTCCGACGAGGGCCCGCTGGCCGGCACCACGCTGGCGGTGCGCCTCGACGGCCCCGCCACGGGGGCATACCCTGCCGAGGACGGCGACGCGGACTTCTGGGTCGCCGAGGGGGTCGAACTCGTGTCCGAGGTCCGGGCCGACAAGCATGAGGAGACCGAGTGACCACCAAAGTCGTGCTGATCGACGACCACGAGCTGATCCGACAGGGCCTGGCCCGCTCCTTCGAGCGGTCCGACGGACTCACCGTGGTCGCGCAGGCCGGCACGGTCCGCGGCGGGCTCCTCGCCGCGGAGAAGACCGACCCCGACGTCGTCGTCACCGACCTGCAGCTCCCCGACGGCAGCGGCTTGGAGATCGTCCGCGCTCTGCGTGCCAAGCGGAAGGACCTCGGCCTCGTGGTGCTCACGATGTACTCCGGCGACGAGCAGATCTTCGCCGCACTCGACGCCGGCGCGTCGGCCTTCGTCGGCAAGGACGCCCCGGCTGACGAGGTCGTCTCGGCGGCCCGACACGCCGCGGTCTCCCCCGGTTCCTTCACCTGTGCCGGCCTGCCCGACGCCATGGTGCGCCGGATGACGTCGGCCACCCCCCAGCTCTCCGACCGGGAGCGCCAGGTCCTCGATCTCCTCGCTGAGGGCCTTAACACCACCGCGATCGCCGCGAAGCTCTACGTCAGCGAGTCGACCGCGAAGACCCACATCGCCAAGATCTACGAGAAGCTCGGCGCCTCCAACCGGGCCCAGGCGCTCGTCACCGCGATGAAGCTGAAGATGCTCTCCACCCTCCAGCCCTGAGCACCCTCCCCGATCGGCGGTTCCGGCCTAGTCATTTCGGACTATGCCGATCACGGCCGATCGTCTGGTCAGGTCCGGCTCCGGTTGGCCGAATCTTTAGGTGCCGGCCCGTAGGGGGCTGGCCCACCGATACCCCCTCGGGAGAGGACCCCACCATGCTGAACTTCGTCCAGGCCTACTTCACCGCCACCTTCGGCGCCCGCGAGGACGACGAGCGCGGCGCCTCCGCCGTCGAGTACGGCCTCCTGGTCGCCGGCATCGCCGCCCTCATCGTCGTGATGGTGTTCGCG
>JAUYLL010000096.1 GCA_030698375.1 Nocardioides sp.
GCCGTACAGGTCGAGGGTGGTGCGGTCCCAGGAGTCCTGCGTGGCCCAGGGCATGGTCCGGCGGCCGTCCTCGCCGTCGACCCCCTCCAGTCCGAGCTCGTCGCCGGCGAAGACCATCGGCACGCCCGGGAGGGTGAACTGGAGGCCGGCCGCGACGTGGTGCAGGGCCGCGGAGCCGGTCAGGGTCCGGATCCGCGGGCTGTCGTGGGAGGAGAGAATGTTCCAACTCGCCCCGACCGCCCGCCAGCCGAAGCGTGCGGTGAACGACCGCATCGCCTCGACCGCTTCGGGGCCGGTCCGGCGGGGAGTGCCGAGGGGGAGCCCGAAGCTGGGCACGGGACCGTCGGGGCGGCGTACCCAGGTCCAGACCGGGAACGAGAAGCCGTAGTAGTTCATCGTCCCGTGCCAGCCGTCGCCGTCGAGGTCGCCGGAGGCGTCGTGGCCGTGCTCGGCCAGCACGAGGGCGTCGGCCCGGACGTTGGTGCAGGTCGCGCGCAGCGCCCGGGCGACCTCGTCGGCGACGTCGGTCGCGGCGCGACGGCCGGTCATGTTGGCGACGTCGATCCGCCACCCATCCAGCGAGAACGGCGGTTCCAGCCAGCGACGCACCACCGTGTGCAGGCGGCGGGTCAGCTCGGGGTCGGTGTGGTCGAGCTTCGGCAGGGTGCGGTGGCCCTTCCAGCCCTCGTAGCCGCCGTGCTCGTCGAAGTAGTAGAAGCCGCGCTCGACGGAGGTGGGGTCGCGCTCGGCGGTGCGGAACCACTCGTGGGTGTCGCCGGTGTGGTTGCTGGTGAGGTCGCCGAGCATCCGCCAGCCGCGGGCGTGGACGGCGTCGACCAGCCGGACGAAGGCATCGTCCCCGCCGAGCAGCGGGTCGACGTGGTCGAAGGTCGAGGCGTTGTAGCGGTGGTTGCTCTCCCCGGGGAACACCGGGGTCGTGTAGAGCACGTCGGCACCGACCGCGGCGACGTGGTCGAGGTGGTCGACGATCCCGTCGAGGTCACCGCCGTAGTAGTGCACGGGCGTGACGGGGCCCTGGTGCACCGGGGCCTCGTCCCAGGTGGTCGCCGGGCGCGCCCAGCGCGGCACCGGACGGTCGTCGGCGGCCGCGGACCGGGCGAACCGGTCGGGGAAGACCTGGTAGACGACGGCGTCACGCCCCCAGTCCGGCGCCGGGGCGTGGCTGGTGACCACGAAGTCCTCGGCGTCGGGCACGTCGGTGGTGTGCAGCCCCGAGGCGTTCAGCCAGTGCTGGGTCTCCCCGTCACGGGCAGCGAGCAGGAACCGGTAGCGCTGCACGGGGTTGCGCACGGTCAGCTCGGCGCGCCACCAGCTGTCGTCCTCGCGCACCATCGGGTCGAAGTGCGGCTCGGCGTCGGGGGTGGAGCGCACCCACAGGGCGTCGTACGCCGGGCCCTCGACGTCGCGGGGCACGTGCACCCGCACCGTGACGCGGGTGCCGAGGACGGGTGTCTCGTCGGAGAGGTAGAGAGGTGACCCGTCGTGGTGCGGCTGGTGGTCGGGTCGCATGGGAGGAGTGTCGCAGCCGTGACGACGCTCCCCGAAACAACTTGCGCTCCGCAAGTATCCGGCTACAGTCGCGGGGTGCCACCACCGCCCGAGCCCGCCCCGGCGGCGCCCATGACCCACCCGGAGATCGTCCGGGCCCTCGTCGGCCTCCTGAGCGCGCTCTTCGTCGCGATGCTGTCCTCCACGATCGTGTCCAACGCGCTCCCGCGCATCGTCGCCGACCTGGGCGGGACCGGCGCCGGTTACACGTGGGTCGTCGTCGCGACGATGATCACGATGACGGCGACCACGCCGCTGTGGGGCAAGCTCGCCGACCTGGTCGACCAGAAGCTGCTGCTGCAGGTCGCGCTGGGGATCTTCGTCCTCGGCTCGCTGGCCGCCGGGTTCGCCCCGTCGATGGAGCTGCTCATCGGGGCCCGCGCGCTCCAGGGCGTGGGCGTCGGTGGCCTCACCGCGCTGGTCCAGGTCGTCATCGCGGGCATGGTCTCGCCGCGGGAGCGCGGTCGGTACTCCGGCTACGTCGGTGCGGTCTTCGCGCTCGCGACCGTGAGTGGTCCGCTGATCGGCGGGCTCATCGTCGACACCCCGTTCCTCGGCTGGCGCTGGTGCTTCTTCGTCGGTGTGCCGATCGCGGCGGTGGCCCTCGTCGTGCTGCGCCGCACCCTGCACCTGCCGCACGTGCGCCGTGAGGTCCGCGTCGACTACGTCGGCGCGGTCCTGATTGCCGGGGCGGTCTCGCTCCTGCTGGCCTGGGTCTCGCTCGGGGGTGCCCAGTTCGCCTGGGCCTCGGCCTCCTCGGCGTGGATGGTCGGTGGCGGCCTGCTCCTGCTGGGCGTCGCGCTCGGGGTGGAGCTCAGGGTCGCGGAACCGATCATTCCGCTGCGCCTGTTCCGCGACCGCACCACCGCGCTGGCCACCGTCGCCTCGGTGATGATCGGTCTGGCGATGTTCGGGTCGACGGTCTACCTCGCGCAGTACTTCCAGATCGCCCGGGGGATGTCCCCGACCGCTGCGGGGCTGATGTCGGTCTTCATGGTCGGCGGCCTCATGGTCTCGAGCATCGTCACCGGCCGGGTCATCGCCCGCACGGGGGTGTGGAAGCGCTACCTCGTCGGGGGCACCGTCCTCGTCACGGTGGCGCTCGGCCTGCTCGGCACGATCGACGAGCAGACCTCGTTGGTCCGGGTGGCGGTCACGATGAGCGTCCTCGGGCTGGGTCTCGGCGCGACGATGCAGAACCTTGTCCTCGCGGTGCAGAACAACACCGCCCTGCGCGACATGGGCGCGGTCAGCTCGGTCGTCGCGTTCTTCCGCTCGATCGGCGGCAGCGTCGGCATCGCGGCCCTCGGCGCGGTGCTGGCGGCCCGGGTCGCCGAGGGTGTGACCGGGGGGCTGCGGGACCTCGGCATCGCGATCTCCGAGCAGGGGGCACGGAGGATCCCGGACCTCGCGGCGCTCCCCGGGCCCGTGCGTGCCGTCGTGGAGGAGGCGTACGGCGCCGCCACCGCCGAGCTGTTCCTGCTGGCCGCGCCGTTCGCCCTCGTGGCGGTGGTCTGCGTGCTGCTCATCGAGGAGGTGCCGCTGCGCACCACCGTCGAGCGTGCCGACGAGCTGGGCTGACGCGCGACCTACCAGTTGGGCACGGAGATCCAGACGTGAGCCGCCCGCCCCAGTACCTCGCCGCCGGGACCGTGCAGCGTCGCCGCGGTGCTCGTCTTGCGCCCCTCGGTGCCCAGCAGCCCTCCGGTGACGACGTACGGCGTCCCGGCCGTGGGCATCGAGGTCACCGCCACGGTGATCCGGCCGAGCACCATCGGGTGGTCGGAGGCGATGTCGCCGGCCCACCCGCCCACGCAGTCCAGCGCGGCCCAGGTGGTCGCCAGATCGACGTCCTCGCCGGGCGTCCAGGTCGCCCCGACCCCGCCACCCGGGAGCGGGCCGGGGAAGATCCGCAAGCCGTCGCCCTCGGCGCGGTCGGGCCCGCAGGCGAAGCAACCGGGAAACGGGTGGTCGTGGTGGCCGCGGAAGCCCGCCTCGGCCGCGGCGGCGGTGGTCGCGTCCACGGCGGCGACGGTCGGCAGGTCGGTCTCGACCAGGGCGGCCGCCACCACGAGGGGACGGCCGGCCTCGGCGTCGTCGAGCAGCCGCGCGGTGTCACCCTCCCGCTCGACGGGCAGGTCCCGGTCCAGGGGAGGAGGACGGCGCAGGGTCACCTCGACAGGGCGGTCGCCGGGGTCGAGGAACGCGGCGAGCGCCCCCGCCGTCCAGCCGCCGTTCCCGGAGCCGTCGGGGCCCCGGAACCGGTGGTCGATGCGCAGGGTGGTGCTCATCGGCGTACCTCCTCGTAGCGGTCGAGCGCCTCCCGGCGCTCCTCGGCGTGGTCCACGACGGGCGGCGGGTAGCCCTCGGGTGGTCCGTCCGCGCGGGCGGACGGGTCGTGGACCTCCTTCGCCGACAGGTCGGCGAGCTCGGGGACCCAGCGGCGGACGTAGTCGCCGGCGGGGTCGAACTTGCGGCCCTGGGTCGTGGGGTTGAAGACCCGGAAGAACGGTGAGGCGTCGGTGCCGCTGCCCGCGGTCCACTGCCAGCCGTGGTTGTTGGAGGCGAGGTCGCCGTCGACCAGCCAGTGCAGGAAGTGCCGGGCGCCGTGCTGCCACTCGACGTGCAGGTCCTTGACGAGGAAGCTGGCCACGATCATCCGCACCCGGTTGTGCATCCAGCCTGTCGCGCGCAGCTGGCGCATCCCGGCGTCGACGACCGGGTAGCCGGTGCGGCCCTCCTGCCAGGCCTCGAAGGCCTTCGTCGTCGGCGGGTCGTAGGCCATGCCGGCGAGCTCGGGCCGGTAGTACTCCCGCGCGCTGTCGGGGCGGTTCCACAGCACGTCGGCGTAGAACTCCCGCCACGCCAGCTCGTTGCGGTAGGTGGTCGCGCCCTTGCCGGTGTGGTCGGCGAGGTCGGCGAGCAGCGTGCGCGGGTGGATCTCGCCCCACTTCAGGTGCGGGGACATCCGCGAGGTGCCGTCGCGGTCGGGGCGGTCGCGGTCCTCGGCGTAGTCCTCGACCCGCTCCAGGAACGCCTCCCACCGCTGTCGGGCGGCCTCCTCCCCGGCGCTGGGCAGGGCGAGCCCGTCGGGGACGTCCGCGTCGGGGAAGTCGCGCCCGGGCGCCGACCGCCACGCCGCGCTGCGGGCGGGGAGGCCCGCGGGCTCGTGCCACCCGTGCTCGCGCCACGCCCGGGAGAACGGGGTGAAGACCTGGTAGGGCTTGCCCGAGCCGTTGAGCACCGTCCCCGGCGCGACGGCGTACGGCGACCCGAGCCGCTCGAAGGAGACCTCCTGCTCCGCGAGGGCCTTCTCCACGCGCTCGTCGCGGGCCCTGCCGTGGGGCCCGAAGTCGGCGGCGACGTGGACCGACCCGGCGCCCACCTCGGCGGTCAGCGCCGGGACGACCTCGACCGGGTCGCCGTGGCGGACGACCAGCCGACCGCCGCCGTCCTGCAGCGCCTCGTCGAGCGCGCGCAGCGACGCGGAGAGGTAGGCGCGACGGCTCGGGCCGGCGGGACCCCACAGCGCCGGGTCGACGACGAAGAGCGGGACCACCCCGTCGCCGCCGGCCGCGGAGACGGCGGCGAGGAGCGCAGGGTTGTCGCGCAGGCGGAGGTCACGACGGAACCAGAGGACCGAGGGCGTCACCCGGCCCACTGTGCCAGCCCGCTCCAGCGCCGGTGCTGCAACAATGGCCCCGTGAGCGACCTGATCGACACCACCGAGATGTACCTGCGCACGATCTACGAACTGATCGAGGAGGGCATCGTCCCGCTGCGCGCGCGGATCGCCGAGCGCCTGCACCAGAGCGGCCCGACCGTGAGTCAGACCGTGGCCCGGATGGAGCGCGACGGTCTCGTGACCGTCGAGGGCGACCGGCACCTCCAGCTCACCGAGGAGGGCCACCGGCTCGCGACCCGGGTGATGCGCAAGCACCGGCTCGCCGAGCGGCTGCTCACCGACGTGATCGGCCTGGACTGGGAACTCGTCCACGCCGAGGCGTGCCGCTGGGAGCACGTCATGTCGGAGACGGTCGAGCGGCGGCTCCTCGAGCTGCTGGACCACCCGACCGAGTCGCCGTACGGCAACCCGATCCCGGGGCTCGACGAGCTCGGGCAGACCACCGCGGGCGAGATGTTCATGGACGGCGTCGAGCCGCTGACGGACACCTCCTCGGCCGACGGCACCCGGGTGCTCGTGCGGCGCATCAGCGAGGAGATGCAGAAGGACGAGCAGCTGATGGCTGCGCTCCGTCGGGTGGGTGCGCTGCCCGACAAGGTGGTCACCGTCTCCGACGCTCCCGAGGGCGTCCTCGTCGGCAGCGGTGGCGAGACCGCCGAGATCCTGCCGGAGGCCTCCGACCACATCTTCGTCACCCGCCTCTGAGGAGACATGGCTGACGGACTGCGGATCGTGCGGACCTTCCCCGTCCCGCCGGAGCGGGTCTGGGAGGCCTGGACCGACCCGGACCAGTTCGCCGAGTGGTGGGGGACCGACGCGGTGTGGGTGCCGACCGACAGCGTCGCGCTCGACGTCCGCGAGGGTGGCGAGTGGCGGGCGGTCATGCACCTGCCCGAGCAGGCCGGCACCCTGGCCTGGGTCGGCGAGTACACCGTCGTCGCGCCGCACGAGCGGCTGGTTTTCACGCTCAGCGACGACGAGCCCGACCCGCGCCGCGACACCGTCACCGTCGACCTGCGCCCCGTCGACGGCGGCACCGAGATGACCGTCTCCCAACTCGGCGGCGGCCTCACCTCCGTCGGGTACGACGAGGCGGCCGCCGGCTACCAGGGCTTCTTCGACACCATGGCGACCCTCTTCGGCTGAGCGTCGCCGGAGGTCGAGCCGGTCAGCCGCTGCGCGTCTGGCGCCCGGCGAGGAACGCGCGGGCCATCGCGGCGACGAGGAGCACAGCCGCGATGATCAGCAGCCACTTCACCGCCTCGATGACCAGGCCGATGACGCCGAGGATGACGGCGACGACGATGAGGGCAATGACCCAAGCCATGGGTGGTGCTCCGTTCAGGGGGTGGCAGGTTCCCCAGAACCTGCCCGAACGCCGCTGGCCGAAAACCCTGACCTGTGCCGGGAAGTGGTGGGAAACGACGCCGTGCGGCGTACCCGAGCTGTCGTCTGCCACCACTTCCGCGGGGCGGTCGTCGCCTCAGGTGTGCGCGGGGAACCGCACGCCGGTGTTGGCGTGGCAGCGGTACCCGAAGGGGTTCTTCGCGAGGTACTGCTGGTGGGCGTCCTCGGCGTAGTAGTAGGTGGGGGCGGGCGCGATCTCGGTGGTGATCGAGCCGAGGCCGCGGCGCTCGAGCTCGGCGCCGTAGATCTCGGTGAGGCGCCGCGCGACGTTCTCCTGCGCGGAGTCGAGGACGTAGATCGCCGAGCGGTACTGGGTGCCGACGTCGTTGCCCTGGCGCATCCCCTGGGTGGGGTCGTGGACCTCGAAGAACGCCTTCACCAGGTCGGCGTAGGGGACGGCGTCAGGGTCGAAGACCACGCGCACGGCCTCGGTGTGGCCGGTGCGGCCGCTGCAGACCTCCTCGTACGACGGGTGCGGCGTGTGCCCGCCGGCGTACCCGACCGAGGTGGACCAGACGCCGGCCTTCTGCCAGAAGACCTCCTCGGCGCCCCAGAAGCAGCCGAGGCCGAAGACCGCCACCTGGTGGCCGGCCGGGATATTGGAGGTGTCGGTCTCCACCGGGGTGCCGAGCACGACGTGCTCGTCGCGGAGCGCGAACCAGCGCTCGGCACGACCGGGCAGCGCCTCGTCGGGGCTAGGCAACGTCGACTTGTGGCGGTTGAAGAGCACGCGTCCTCCTGGGGTGGCGGGTCCTGTCCATGGTGGCCGACCGGTCCAACTCAGAGGTCGGGCAGGAACGGCACCGGGACGGGGGAGGTGGCGCGGCAGCGGTACCCGTGGGGGTTCGCGGCGAGGTACTGCTGGTGGGGCTCCTCGGCGTAGTAGTACGTCGAGGTCGTGGCGATCTCGGTCGTCGGGGGCCCCAGGTCGTGGGCGCCCAGGGCCTGGGTGTACGCCCGCAGGGTCACGTGCGCCACCCGCGCCTGGCACCGGTCGCGCACGAGGAGCATCGAGCGGTACTGGGTGCCGAGGTCGTTCTCCTGGCGCATGGCCTGGGTGGCGTCGTGGGTGGCGAAGAAGATCCGGACCAGCGTGGCGAAGGTGATGACCGACGGGTCGAACACCACGCGGACCGCCTGGACATGACCGGTCAGACCGGAGCAGACCTCCTCGTACGACGGGTACGGCGTCGTCCCGCCGGCATACCCGACCGAGGTCGTCCACACGCCGGGCAGCTGCCAGTAGACCTCCTCCGCGCCCCAGAAGGACCCGCGCCCGAGTACCGCGATGTCGTGACCCGCGGGGATGTCCTCGTCGGCGACCTGGACCGGTGTCCCGAGGACGGCGTGGGGCCGGGTGAGCCGGAACCACGGGTCGGGTCGACCGCGGAGCACCTCCTCCGGCCTCGGCATCCGGAGGTGGCGCCGGTTGAATCCCGAGGGCGCCCGGGCGGCGATCTCCACGCTGCGGAGGCTGACCGGTCGCACGAGATCAGCCTCGTGCGCCAGCCGTGGTCCGCGCGCCGGTGCCGGGGTGGTGGTCACCGCGCAGCAGCCTGACATGCAGGTCCCGGGTGATCGGGGACGGATCGGCGCCCAGCTCCTCGGCCAGCAGGGAACGGTAGGTCTCGAAGGCCCGCAGCGCGTGGTCGATCTCCCCGAGCTCGGCGTAGGCCTCCATGATCGTGCGGTAGGGCTGCTCCGCGCACCGGTCGACCTCGATGGCAAGCTCGGCGAAGTGGACCGCCTCACGGAAGCGACGCTCGGCGACGCAGCTCTCGGCGGCGTCGGTGAGCATCAGCAGGCGGGCCCGTTCGAGGGTGTGGCGCGTCTGCTCCGCCCACGCGCTGTCGTCGTCGTAGGCGTGGAAGTCCCCGCCGTAGAGGAACTCGGCCGACCGGGCGAGCCGCAGCGCCCGGGCGTGCACACCGGCCATGGAGGCGTTCGACGCCGCCTGGGCGAGGTCGAGGAACGCCTCGACGTCGACCCAGGCGCCCGGCAGTGCGATGCCTCCCAGCTGACGGGAGACGCAGTTCACGCCGATCGTCCGACGGATCTGGCTGGCTGCGGTTCGTAGGGAGGCGCGGGCCCGGTCCTCCGGGCTGTGCGGCCAGAGCTTGTCGATGAGGCTCATCGTGGTGACGTACCGACCGTTGCTCAACGCCAGCAGGCGGAGCAGGTCCATCGTCTTGCCGGTGCGCCAGGCGGCGCCGTCGACCTGGCTGCCGTCAGCGCGGTGGACGGTGAAATCACCGAGCATGCGGATCTGTATCTCTGCTGTGCTTTCGCGCGTGTTACCCATCGTGACCCCCTGGACTGGCGAGGGGCGCGAGTGCGCCCTCAGGAGCGCAGCAAGGGTCAGACCGCGTTGAATTCGACCATAGTCCCCACTGGCCGGAAGATCACGGGTGAGGTCGCCAAGGTTCATTCAATTTTGTTGGCCAAATGACGCCGGGATCACGTTCATGAACCTGTCACGGGGTGCAGCCAGTGTCTGCGTGGGAGGGACCACGTCATCACTTGACCCCCGGTTATGACCGGTCTCCAACCAGGGACCCGGGTCGATGCCGCCTCGCCGCGCGCGGCCCGGGTTCCGCCTGGAACGGGTGGACTAGCTGAGGGACCTGCGCATCACACGGTTGTGGACAGCCACCCGACGGGCCGGGAGCTCCCGGTTGTAGAACGCGACGTGCCCGACAGCACCGGCGAAGTAGCTGCCGAGGTAGCCGGTGCCGATGCGCAGCGGTGCCGACGACGCCTCGGGGCGGATGTTGTACCCGGCCAACGAGTCGGTGTCGCGCAGGACGCCGTTCTTGTAGATCTTCGTGTACCCCGTCGGGTACGCGCTGCTGCGGGCGTTGCTGTTGATGACCAGTGCCACGTGGATCCACCTGCCGCGCTTGACGGGGTCCTGGAAGTACGATCCCGCGCCCAGCCCGCCCTCGGGGTTGAAGGCGTACCCGCTGATGCGGTTCGGCCGGTTCTCGGAGTTGTCGCGGGAGTACATCCGGCCGTACCACTCGTGCCCTCCGGGTCGGCCCTTGCCCAGGACGTAGACGTAGCCGCTGCCCTCCTCGTGGGTGAACTGGAGCCGGGAGGGCCGCATCCAGTACTCCACGGTGATGACCCCGGTCGTCGGCACGCTGAACGCACTGCGGTTCGCGAAGGACATGTAGGCGCCGGTGCCGTTGAAGGTGCGCGCTCGCGCACCGTTGGGCAACCGGGTGACCCCGGTGCTTCCGGTGATCGTCCCGCGCTGGCCGGTGACCTGGTCACGCTTGTTGCGCAGGAACGCGGTGGGTCGGTCGCGGAGGACCGCCCGCTGGTAGGCGCGCCGCTGGTAGCGGGTGGCCACGAGGGCCAGATCGGTGGTCTCGCCGGCTGAGGCGGACGGCGGCACCGGGTCGGACTGCCCCGACGACAGGGCCGTCGGCAGGGTCAGGAGTGTTGCGACGAGGGCTGCAGAGAAGCTCGCCCTCGCAATGGACGTGGATTTGCTCAAGCCGCCACTATAGCCCGATTTGACGGGTTTTTCACATTCTGTTAACGGATCTTTCTCCCCCCGCGCGGGTCAGTCGATCTCCCGCACGGATCCCCACCGGTAGACGAGTCCCTCGGCGCCCACGCCATCGGTGCGGAAGTAGACGCTTAGGTTCGGCAGTCCGGACTCGGATCCGAGGCGCTCCGGGTGGCCTGTCAGCGCGGCACGCGGGTCGACCGTACGCGCGCACCGCACGCTGCCGAAGGACCGTCCATCGTCCCGCGCCGAGAGCACGCGTTCCCAGTGACCGCCGTCGGCTCCCTCGGCGAGGTCCTGCCACACCTCGACGTCGACCTCGGGGCCCTGGTCCCGCACGAGGTACTTGAAGCCGATCCATCGCTCGAGGGGCAGGCCGCCCGACCAGAGCCGCCGCGCGCCGAGCACCACGTTCGCCGGGTGCGCGGTCTCCTTCTCGACGTCGACGACCCCGTCGTACCGCATCCGGGCGCCGAGGCCGCGCGAGTCGCACTGGTCCACCACAGGGTCGCCACTGATCCCGTGGTTCGTCCGGGCGACCGCCACCATCCCCGCGTACGCCGGCCCGCGCCGCCGGGCGCGGAAGTACATCGTCACCTCGACGTCGCGCCACTGCCGAGCCAGCCCGGGGTGCCGCACGTGCATCCTGGGGTGAGGCCCGCTCACGACCAGCATGCCGTCCGCGACACGGAAGCTGCCCGAGCCGTGGTCGGCGTCGAACCAGGGGTCCGCGGGGTCCTGCCCGGAGAACCGGCGGGCCTGCTCCCAGTCCGCGGCCCACGCCATCCCGCCGACCCGGTCGGGCCGCAGCTTGCGGATCCCGAACCGGTCGTGGTCGGGTCGCACGCTGTCACGGGTTGCCATGAGGAGCGCGAGGGCGGTGCCTCCGGCGACCAGCAGGAACGTCCGACGGTCAACGGGACGGGTGGCCCTAGCCGCCCGTCGGCGACTCACGTGTGTGCCACGACGTCGACCGCAGCTTGGTCAACGCCCAGTAGGCGGCCGGCCGGAGGACGATGACCCCGAGGGCGGGGTAGATCGGTGAGAGGGCCCACAGCGACCACCGTTCGCGAGTCGTGAGGTCGGGGCGGTAGAGCGCGTAGATGGCCGTCATCGTGATGGCGACGACGGTCCAGTAGAAGAACCCGTACATGAGCCCGGGGACGCCGTACTGGATCCACAGGGTGGTCAGGAGAGCGACGATGAAGGGCCACAGGAGGGCGAAGACCAGGGGATAGAGGTAGAAGAAGAGCGCAAGGGGGCGCAGGTTCGTCGTCACGAACGGAATGCCCAGCCAGGCGGACTTGCTCCACCGGAGCCGCTGGTGGAAGGTCCCCGCGATGGTGGTGGGCAGGTGTGTCTCCACCACCGCCTCGCTCACCCCGACGACGTGGCCTTTCAACAGGCCGTAGAAGGACAGCCGCCGGTCGTCGCCGGCCGTTCCGGAGGAGAGGTAGTCCTCGAGGTTGTCGTAGAGCAGTTCGGCGCGGTAGAGCGCGAGCGCGCCCGACGTCGGGGTGACCACCCCGAACCAGGACCGGATCATCCGGAACATCAGGCACGACGAGACCACGTTGATGTCGACCAACCGGGTCAGCAGGTTGTCGCGCCAGTTGCGCACGAAGATCATGCCGGTGGCCGCCATGACCCGGTGGTCGCTCATCGAGCGCAGAAGGTGCTCGAGCGCGTCCGGGTCGGGAACCGAGTCGGAGTCGACGGTGAGGATGAAGTCCCAGTGCTGGTCGGCGACCTCACGCAGGACCGTGGCCTGAGCCTCCCGCTTGCCGGCGTTGGGCTGGCGGTGCCAGAAGACGCCGGGGATGGGGAAGGGTTCGAGCGGCACGGCCGACCCGTCGTCGATGACGTGGATCTCGGTGGGCCGGATGCTCTGGGTCGCCAGCGCCAGCACGGTCTCGCGCACGTGGGCAGGGTCCTCGTTGTAGACCGGCACGATCACCAGCACGGTGCCCTCCGCGGGCTCCAAGTGGGCGAAGCTGCGCCACTTCAAGCCCGAGACCATGATCGTGAAGGTGACCGTGGCCACCGTGGAGTAGAAGGCGATCAACGCCCAGACATCACGCTGGGCCCACCCCATGTTGGCCCAGACCACGTAGCTGACGAACGCCCCGAGCGGGATCAGGGCCATCAGCCGCCGCTGCCGGGAGAGCTGCTGGCTCCGGCCACGGCGGACCCGCGGGCGGGGCAGCATCGTCGTGACCGGGGCGAGCCGGAGCTCGGCGCGGGGCACGGTGGTGCCGTTGACCACGGTCTCGTCGACCGGGGGGTGCAGCGGACTCATCGTCACTGGAGCCTCCGGCTGCGAGTGCTGAACCGGTAGACCAGCGTCCAGAGCAGGGCGACGCCCACTCCGCCGGCGATGAGTTCGAGCTGACTGATGAAGGCCACCCCGGCCACGGTGCAGGTGCTCACAGCGCACACACCCGGGGGCCCGGAGCGATCCGGTTGCGACAGTCGAGGACCCGGCGGGCCTGGCGGCTGATCTTCCGGTAGTCGAACTCGTCGTGGTCGGTGCACACGATCGCAAGGTCGTACTGGTCGATGCCCGGGACGACCTCCTCGCCGTCGATGACCCCGGTCCCAGTGCTCCGGATCCAGCTCTCCCAGTCGGTCACGTGCGGATCGCTCACGTCGACCGCGGCCCCGCCTGCTCGGAGCGCGGCGACCAGCGGCCGCGCAGGGGTCTCCCGGAGGTCACCGGTGCCCTTCTTGTAGGCCACCCCGAGGACGAGGACGCGTGCCCCGGCCAGCCCGGTGGGCTCGAGCAGGCCGGCGGCGCGCTCGGCCACGTAGGCGGGCATCGCGTCGTTGATCTCCTGGGCGGTGTCACTGAGTCGCAGCCCGCGGCCGAGCTCGGTCCGCACCAGCCAGGACAGGTACGCCGGGTCGACCGGCAGGCAGTGCCCGCCGACGCCGGGGCCCGGCGTGTGGCGGAGGAACCCGTGCGGCTTGGTCGTGGCCGCGTCGATGACCTCCCAGATGTTCACGCCGATCTCGTGGGCCACGGTGGCGAGCTCGTTGACCAGGGCGATGTTGACCTGGCTGAAGACGTTCTCGAACACCTTCGTGAACTCCGCTGTGGCCGGGCTCGACACCGACACCGTCGTGTCGACGATGGAGTCGTAGAACGTGCGCACCGCGCGCAGCCCTTCCGGGGTGGTCGCCGAGATGACCTTCGGGGTGTTGACCAGCGTGTGCACGCGGTTGCCGGGGTCGATCCGCTCGGGGGAGTAGCCGAGCCAGAAGTCCGTGCCGACCCTCAACCCGGACTCCTTCTCGAGGATCGCCCCCATCAGCCGCTCGGTCGTGCCGGGGTAGGTGGTCGACTCGATGACGACGAGACGCCCGGGCAGCAGGTGCTGGCCCACCAGCGTGGTGGCGGCCTCGAGTGCCCGGAGGTCGGGCTCGCCGTCACGCAGCGGGGTGGGCACCGCGACGACGCCCACGTCGAAGTCGAGGGCGACGTAGCGCGCACCCCGGTTCTCCCGGGCGCGCGCGGAGCGGAACGACCCGCGGGCCAGCACCCCCAGCAGCCGGATGTCTGAGACGTCCTCCACCGGCGAGTGGCCGCCGTTGAGGGACGCGACCTTGGCCACGTCGGTGTCGACGCCGATGACGCTGTGGCCGGCCTCGGCCGCGCGCACCGCGAGGGGGAGCCCGACGTACCCGAGGCCGACGACGAGGACGCGGCTCATGCCGACACCTCCTCGCGCTGCGGCGCCATGTCCATCTCGGAGGTGGCGAGGATGGCCGCCATGGGGTCGTCGTGCTCCATGAGCAGCGTGAGCACCGAGTCGCTGGTCACCGCATGGTGCTCCGACCAGGCGACGTCGATGCCGGCCTCGGCGAACTCCCGGCAGTCGCCCATGTAGCTGCGCCCGCCGGTCCCGGACAGGTAAGTGGTGGCGCCGTAGCTGCGCAGCATGCTGACGAGCCCCTCCGAGCCCCTGCCCGAGGGGGCTGGCGCGATCGCGACCGGGGTGGTGATCCCGAGCAGGTCCCGGATGCTGAGGATCAGGTTCAGGTTCAGGTGCCAGAGTCGGTCGCTGTGGACCTCGTCGATCATCGCCAGCACCTGGTGGCCGTAGCGGTCCCAGTGGCGGCTGCCGCGGTACCGGCCGAGGATGTGGTCGCGCAAGGTGACCCGCGCGAGGTCCGGGTCGATCCGCACGTCGCGGATCCGGCAGCGACGCGGGTCGCCGACGACCGGCACGGAGGCCCAGGTGCCCCGCATGAGCACCCGTCGCTGGTAGCCGCGCGGCTGGAACTGGTCATAGATCTTCAGGTCGAAGACGTCGGCGTGCGCCATCTTGAACCAGAAGCCCGAGTACGGAAACAGGTCGGCCTGGTGCCCCGCGACGATCATCGGACGTCTCCCGTGTACAGGGCGGCGGACCGGCAGTCGCGCACCGAGCGGACGAGGGCGTACTGCTCGGCCCACTCGACCCGGCGCGCTGCCCCGATCGTCTGGGCGCACTGCTTGAGGTCGTTGACCGGGTGCGGACCGGTCACCATCTGCGAGCCGTAGGACATCGCTGCCTTGACCTTGGTGTCGACGTGGTGCTCGTCGAGGGCCTCGAAGATGTTCCAGCGCAGGTCCGTGGGGTAGAGCACCAGGTCGTAGGCCGCGACGTCGTAGACGTACACGTCCGGGGGGAACCAGTGGCCGGGCGTCAGGGAGAGCCTGGCCGCCCGGATCCCGGCCTCGTAGGCCGCGATGTGGTCCTGGTGCACCGACGGGTAGGGCAGGTACAGCTCGCGCGGGCGGCACCGGTCGAGCACCGTGTCGAGGGCGCCGACCAGGCCGTGCATGTCCGCGCCGACCGAGCCGTCGGGAAGGTCGAGGAAGTAGGCCGTGGAGTAGCCGAGGATCTCCTGGGCGGCGGCGAACTCCGCTGCCCGCATCGCCTCCGGCTCGGCGAGGACGACGACGGCGGACTCGTGGTGGTACTTGGCCAGCAACCCGCCGCAGCCGAGCACCTCGTCGTCGGCATGGGGTGCGACGACCAGACGAGCCACGGGGTGTGGGTCGGTGGCGTGGATGCCGCGCTCATGACCGCGACGGCGATGTTCTCTCATCGGGGGACCCCCTCCTAGATGGAAGGAGGCCAGGTCTGCCAGGCAGGCCCAAAAGTAGCGTGAATGCCCAGGTCAGGCGGGGTGGAGCGGCACGTCGTCGACCACGGCGCGAGCGACTTCGCCGAGCGGGCGCCCGTTCTGCCTGCTGAGGATGCGCATCCGCGCGAACGCCTCGGCGACCGACTCCTGGTGTCGCTCGGCCAGTGCGCCCTTCGCCTGCTCCACGAGGACCCGCTGGTTGAGCGCGATCTGGAACTGCTCGGCCAGGAGCTCACGCTGGCGCAGGGATCGCTCGTGCAGGAGCGCGATGGTGGCGACGTCGG
>JAUYLL010000101.1 GCA_030698375.1 Nocardioides sp.
GGCCGGGCCCGTCCAGGCACGTGGCGGCGTTGTTCCGCGGCGAGCTGCAGCAGCCCGACGACCGCCGCGAATTCCGGCCGGACCAGCGACTCCGGCAACCCCGCCAGCCGGGCCGGCTCGCCGTGGGCGGCCAGCATCCGGCGCAGGGTGGCGCGTGCGTCGACCTCGCCCCGGCGCCACGCCGTACGTCGATGCGCCCGGCGGCGGGGCGCCCGCGGGTGGAGGGTGGAGAAGAGCGCCGCCAGGGCCGCGCGCTCCCGGGCGTCGAGCTCGCCGACGTCGCGGTGCCGCAGCACCTCGGTGGCGCTCGCGGCCGCCCGGAGCGGGTCGTCGTCGCCCTCCTGCTCCGCGTCGGCGCCGGCGTCCGCGGCGAGGTCGAGGGCCGGGGACGACGTCACCGGCGGCGCGGTGGCCGGTCGCGTGCGCGGGAGGTCCTCGCCGAACCACGCCGCGAAGACCTGGTCGTGCCGGTCCAGGTCCTCGAGCGACCCGCAGAGGGTCGCGCGCCCGGCGCGGGCGACGGCTCGCGGGTCGCCGGCTCCGAGGGCGGCCGCGGCCGCCAGGTAGGTCTGCGTCCGGTCGGGGGTGACTGCGACGCCGGCCGCCGTCAGCGCCCGGGTGAAGCCGAGGAGCACCCGGTCCACCTCGAGCGCGGGCGCCTCGGTCATGCCGCCAGCATCCGGTCCAGCGCCTGGCGGACGCGGTCGGTGTCCTCGCGGTACTTCACCAGCGCACCGAGGGTGCGGGCCGCGGTCTCCAGGTCGAGGTCCTCGGCCCCCAGACGGGCCAGGGCGTGCACCCAGTCGAGCGTCTCGGCGACACCCGGGGGCTTGATGAGCGCGGTGTCGGCGCGCAGTTGCTGCACGACCGCGACCACCTGGCGGGTCAGGGTCTCCCCGACCTCCGGGAGCCGGCTGCGGACGATCGCCACCTCACGGTCGAGGCCGGGGTGGTCGATCCAGTGGTAGAGGCAGCGCCGCTTCAGCGCGTCGTGCAACTCGCGGGTGCGGTTGGAGGTCAGCACTACCAGGGGCGGGGTCTCGGCGGTGATCGTGCCGAGCTCGGGGATGCTCACCTGGTAGGTCGAGAGCACCTCGAGCAGGAACGCCTCGAACTCATCGTCGGCCCGGTCGACCTCGTCGACCAGGAGCACCGCCGGCGCCTCGCGCAGCGCACGGAGCACCGGTCGGGCGAGCAGGAACCGTTCGTCGAAGAGCGACCGCTCGGTGGCGTCGACGTCCAGACCGCCCTCGCCGCGGGCCGCCTCCAGCGTGCGCAGGTGGAGGATCTGGCGTGGGAAGTCCCAGTCGTAGAGCGCCTGGCTGGCGTCGATCCCCTCGTAGCACTGCAGCCGCACCAGCGGCACCTCGAGCGCGGTGGCCACCGCCTCGGCGAAGCTGGTCTTCCCGGTCCCCGGCGCTCCCTCGAGCAGCAGCGGGCGGTCCATCCCCATCGCCAGCCAGCCGACGGTGGCCAGCTCCTCGTCGCACACGTAGCCGGTCGCGGAGAGCCGGTCGGCGAGGTCGTCCGGCGAGCGGGGAGCGTCCATCGCCCCAGAGTAGCCAGGGGTGTCCCGCGTCACCCGTGGTCGCGGTCGACGCCGGTGGCCAGGTCGCCACACTCGACCAGTCGCGGCGCCTCGGCGGCGAGGTGGTCGCGGGCGCCGCGGTCACCCCGGGCGGTCGCGGTGATGGCGGGCCAGTGTGCGCGGCCGAGCAGGACCGGGTGGCCGGGGACCCCGGCGTACGCCGCCCGGGCGAGGTGGGTGCCTGGGTCCGGGTGGTCCTCGAGGGTGGCGAGCACGCGGGCGACGACCCGGGCGTCGACGTCGGGGAGGTCGACGAGGTGCACCAGGCAGGCGTCCGCGTCGGTGTGGGTGAGCGCGGCGAGGCCGGCGCGCAGGGAGGCGCCCATGCCCTCGTCCCAGTCCTCGGCCACGACGCTCGCGACGCCCGGCGGCACGAGGGAACGGGCCTCCTCGGCGGCAGCCCCGAGCACGGCGACGACCGGTGCGCACCCGGCCTCCGCGAGTACGGTGCAGGCGTGCGCGACCCAGGAGGTCCCGTCGTCGCGCAGGCGCAGCGCCTTGGGCCCTCCGCTGCGGCGGCCGGCCCCTGCTGCGAGCACCAGCCCGGCGACGCTCATGCCTGCCCCAGCCGGGTGCGGAGGAAGCGCACGGTACGGCGCATCGAGAGGTTCCACTGCGGCCCGAACGCGTGCTGCTCGCCCTCATAGACCAGGAGCCGGCTGTCCACGCCGGCCCGGGTGAACGCGCGCTGGGTGGCGCGGGACCAGGCGATCGGGCAGGAGTCGTCGAGGGTCCCGTGGTGGATGAGCAGCGGCTCGGTGATCCGGTCGGCGTAGGTGCGCGCCGAGAGCGCAGCCCACGCCCGCGGCGCCCGGGCAGGCGGGCCGAAACGGTCGACGAGCAGCCGGGCGGCATCGGGGCGTCCGGGGACGGTCCAGCGCTCGTAGTTGTCGACGAAGTGTGAGCTCACCGGCGCGTAGACCACCGCGGCGTCGATGAGTCCGGGGTGCGCGACCAGCACGTTGTAGGTGACCGCGCCGCCCATCGACCGACCGAGCATCGCGACCTGCTCGGGGTCCACCCGCCGCAGCTCGCGCAGTGCCAGCACGGCGCCGACCGCGTCGCGGGTGTAGCCCAGCCGCGACTCCCGCTCCAGGGCGCCGGCGGGGTCGGAGCCGGCGTGGCCGCGGTAGTCGGTGTGCAGCACCGCGAAGCCCTCCCGCGCCAGCCGGTCCTGCTCGCGGGCCAGCCCCTGCCCGGTCACGTAGATCGACGGCTCGATGTAGCCGTGGTTGAGCACCACCGCGGGGAACGGCCCCCTTCCCCGCGGCACCAGGAGGACCCCCGACACCGTCGCCCCGGCGGCGTCGTAGCGCACCTCGAAGCGTCGGTACGGCGCGTCCACCGGCTGCTCGCGCACCCTCCGGAGGTCGCCCCCGCTCGGCTCCTCGCGCATCAGTGCCGGCAGCGAGATCCGGTCGCGGACCGGCGGCAGGTCCGCCTCGGGCTCGGCCGCCTCGCGCGGCGCGCTCGCGGACGGGCTGGGCGACGGGCTGATCGACCCAGGCGTCGTGCTCGGCGCAGCATCGGCCGACGGCCCCGCCGGCTCCTCGCTGGTGCACGCTGCGAGCGCGAGCAGCGCCGCGACCGCACAGGCAGCTCGACGAGGCACGTTCTCACCCTAGGTCGCCGACTGTCCTCACTCGGTCGCGATCGCCTGGAGCACGTCGAGGCGGGCGGCCCGGCGCGCGGGCAGCAGGGCGGCGAGGACGCCGACGACAACCGCGGCCACGACGAAGCCGAGCAGCTGCCCGTAGGGCACCACGACCGCCTCGAGACCCTCGTCGGCGAACGCCGAGAGCAGGGCGAGCCCGAACACGATGCCCATCACCACCCCGAGGAGGGTGCCGAGCACCGCGATGACCACCGACTCGAGCCCGATCATCCGGCGCAGCTGGGCGCGACTCAGCCCCACCGCGCGCAACAGCCCGACCTCACGGGTGCGCTCGATGACCGAGAGCGCGAGGGTGTTCACGATGCCGAGCACCGCGATCACCAGCGCCAGGCCCAGCAGCCCGTAGATGAGCAGCAGGAGCTGGTCGATCGGGGCGCGTTGCTCCTCGGCGTACCCCTCCTGGTCCTTGACGGAGATGAGCGGGATGTCCGTGGTCGCGTCGCGGGCTGCGGTGATGAGCGCCTCCTGGCCGTCGGGCGTCGCCCGGGTGAGGAAGAGCGAGTTGTCCTCGTCGGGGTAGCCGCCCTCCCGGAGCGTCTCCACCGCGACCATGAACGGCGCGGCGGCGAACGGCGTCGGCACGTAGACCCCCACGACCTCCAGCCGCTGCTCACCGGTGGGCATCGCGATCACGACCTCGTCGCCGACCCCGAGTCCCGACTCGTCGGCCTCGTCCTCCGCGAGCAGAACCTCCCCGGGCCCCAGGCCGGCGATGTCGCCGTCGACCATCTCCAGGGTCACCACGTCGGTCACCGAGCCCGGGTCGATCCCGATCCCGAACCGCGTCTCCCCCTCCACCTCGAGCTGGGCGAAGCGGACCCTCGTGACGGAGCCGACCGCAGGGTCGCCCTCCAGGGCGTTGGCGACCTGGGGCGAGAACGGCACCCCCACGGCATTGGAGACCACCACGTCGCCGGAGAAGTTCTCCTCGATCGTCTGGTCGACCGAGGCGCCGGCCGAACGGCCGAGGATGGTCATCGTGGTGACGAGGGCGAGGCCGATCATCAGCGCGGACGCGGTCGCGGTGGTACGCCGGGGGTTGCGGCGCGCGTTCTCGCCGGCCAGCGTGCCGACCGTGCCGAAGGCCCGCCGGTACCCCGCCGCCGCCATCGCGAGGAACGGCCGCGAGATCACGGGGCTCGCCGCCGAGACCCCGAGCAGCACCGCGAGGATGCCCAGACCGACCCACCAGACCGGCTGCGGGACGTCGGCGAGCAGACCGGTGGCCATCGCCGCGGCGCCGACGACGATCAGCGCGGACCCGACGAGCATCCGCCGGTGGATGGAGCCCTCCGGCATCGCGATGTCGTCGCGCAGCGCCTGCACCGGCTCGATGCGTGCCGACCGGCGCGCGGGCAGGTAGGCCGCGACGACCGTGACGACCACGCCCACGGCGTACGCCGCCAGCACCGTGCGCGGGGCGAGCACCATCGGGGTGCCGGACATGTCGAGCCCGAAGTTGGCGAAGAGCGCGCGGATGCCCTGCGCGAGCACCATCCCGAGCCCGAGCCCGAGGGTCGAGCCCACCAGGCCCAGCACGAACGCCTCGAGCAGCACCGAGCGCGTGACCTGGCGACGGGAGGCCCCCAGCGCCCGCAGCAGCGCCAGCTCACGGCTCCGCTGGGCGACCAGGATCGAGAACGTGTTGACGATGAGGAACGAGCCGACGACCAGCGCCACGCCGGCGAAGACCAGCAGGAAGGTGGTGATGAACGAGATCGCCTCGAGCAGCGCGCTGGCGTTCTCCTCGGCCGCCTCGTCGCCGGTGAGCACCGAATACGACGCCGGGACCTCCGCGGCGACCGCGTCACGAAGGTCCTCCTGGCTGACGCCCTCGGCCGCGGTGACCCACACGTCGGAGTAGGCGTCCTGGCCGTCGAGGTAGAGCTCCTGCGCGGTCGCGGTGTCGAAGACCGTCAGCGTCGCGCCGTTCAGCCCGCCGCCCTCGCCGTAGCCGACCAGCCCGACGAGCGTCGGACTCAGCGTCGCCCGGGCGCCCGAGGTCACCAGCGACACCACGTCGCCCACCGCGTAGCCGGCGCGCTCCGCGGTCGCCTCGTCGAGGGCGACCTCGTCGATGCCCTCGGGCACCTCGCCGGTCACGATCCGCAGCCCCTCCAGTCCCTGGCCGGCGGGGGCGTCGGTGTAGTTCGCGGCCAGGCCGGGGGCGCCCTGGCCGCCGACGACCTTGCCGTCGGGGTCGACGACGAAGGTGCCGATCGAGGTGACGTTGCCGTCCGCGCGGGCGGCGCCCTCGACGGCGGCCAGGTCCTCGACGACCGAGGCGGGGATCGTCACCGCGGTCGGCCCGCCGCGCTGCGGCTCGACCGGGCTGACCACGACGTCGCCGACGGAGGAGGCGAAGATCGCGGTGAAGCTGCGGTTCAGGGTGTCGGTGAACATGAAAGTGCCGGTCACGAACGCCACCCCGAGCACGATCGCGAAGGTGCTCATCAGCAGCCGGACCTTGCGGCCCAGCAGGCTCTTGAGGGCGACGCGGATCACGGACGGGGCTCGCGCGCGTCGAAGGCGGTCATCCGCTCCAGGATCGCCTCTGCGGTCGGGTCCCGGAGCTCGTCGACAACCCGGCCGTCGGCGAGGAAGACGACCCGGTCGGTGTGCGCGGCCGCGAGCGGGTCGTGGGTCACCATCACCACCGTCTGGCCGAACTCGTCGACCGAGCGGCGCAGCAGGCCGAGCACCTCCGCACCGGAGCGGGAGTCGAGGTTGCCGGTCGGCTCGTCGGCGAAGACGATCGTCGGCCGCCCGACCAGCGCCCGGGCGACGGCCACCCGCTGCTGCTGCCCCCCGGAGAGCTGGTTGGGGCGGTGGCCGAGCCGGTCGCCGAGACCGACGGCGGCGACCACCCCGTCGTACCACTCGCGGTCCGGCTTGCGGCCGGCGATCGAGAGCGGGAGCAGGATGTTCTCCTCGGCGGTCAGCGTCGGGACCAGGTTGAACGCCTGGAAGACGAACCCCAGGGTGTCCCGGCGCAGCCTGGTGAGCTCCTTGTCCTTCAACCGGCCGAGCTCGGTCCCGCCGACCACGACGGTGCCGCTGTCGGCGGAGTCGAGCGCCGCCGCGCAGTGCATGAGGGTGGACTTCCCCGACCCGCTGGGCCCCATCACCGCGGTGAACTCCCCGGCGAAGAGGTCGACGGAGACGGCGTCCAGCGCGACCACCCGGGCCTCGCCCTCGCCGTAGGTCTTGGTCAGGTCACGCACCCGGGCGGCGACCGGCCGCTCGTCGGCGGGGGACGGGGCGGGGACGGGGGCCTCGGTCATGGGCCTACTTTCTCAGAGCACGCCACGGGGCCGTAGCTGGACGCTGATGCGCGGGCCCGACGGGCGAGTGGTCTTGGGGACCGCGTGATCCCAGGTGCGCTGGCAGGAGCCGCCCATGACGAGGAGATCACCGTGGCCGAGCGGGAACGACAACGAGGCTCCGCCACCGCGGGGGCGGAGCTGGAGCCGGCGTACGTCGCCCAGCGACACGATCGCGACCAGGGTGTCCTGGTGCCGCGAGCGCCCGACGCGGTCGCCGTGCCAGGCCACCGAGTCACGGCCATCGCGGTAGAGGCAGCACCCGGCAGTGGTGAAGGGCTCCCCCAGCTCGGGGGCGTAGTGGTCCGACAGCACCGTGCGCATCTCCTGCAACAACGGATCCGGCCACGGATCGTGGGCACCGTAGAACCGCGTCAGCCGGGGCACCTCGACCACCCGGTCGTACATCGGGCGCTGCTCGGCGCGCCAGTCGACCGCCCGGTGGAGGTGCGCGAAGAGCGGGTCGGGGTCGCGGACCCAGCCGGGCCGGACGTCCACCCAGGCCCCGTGAGCCAGCGGCGTACGACGCACCGCGCCCGGGAGCCGACCGAGTCGCGCACCCGGGGGCGCGGCGACCTCCTCGAGGTCCTCGAAGAGGCTGGCCTGGAACCCGCTCGGCATGCGGACAAGACTACGCCCCAGTCGAACAGGTGTTCGACGGGGGCGTAGTCCGCGTGTCAGGCGGCGGCGTTGCTGGCCGCCGTGGTCTTCTTCGTGCCCTCGAGGGGCTCGGCGAAGACGATGGTGTTGCTGGTGTACACGCCGTTGACGAAGTCCTCGCAGGTGATGAGGACGAGTCGTCCGTCGCCGCGGTCCTGCATGAACAGCGACTCGGCCTGCTCGGCCACCTCTTCACGCGTGAGCGTGTGGATCTTGGTGACGGAGTAGTCGAAGACCTGGTCGTCGTCGTGGACCTTCACGACGTCGCCCCTGCGGACCTTGCCGAGATCGTCCATGACGCCGTCACCACTGTTCACGGCGTGGCCGGTGACGATGGTCTGGCCCTGCGGGGCACCCGGGAGGGCGCTCCGCTGCCACCAGCCCACCTCGGAGACGTCCGACGGCGGCGTGAGCACACCCTCGGGGTCCACCTCGATGGGCCTCAGGGGCGCGTCGAGGTCGATGGACTCGACCACGAGACGCTCCGGCGGCTTGCCTGCCTCACGCTTCGGCGAGGCCGACGGGCTCGGCGAGGCCGAGGCGGACGGCTGGGCCGCCGGCACCTCGGCGGTGTCCCCGCTGGGTCGGACCAGGCCGACGACCAGCAGAGCCACACCCACGGCCGTGGCGATGGCCGCCAGGACGAGGGTCAGGCGCCGCCGGTCGTCGACCAGGTCACGGAGATTCACTGACAGGTCACTTCCCCGCGGGGAGGAGGCGACGGTAGCCGACGAGCGCGGCCGCACCCATGAGCATCAGCAGACCCGCGACGAGCGCGGGGTTGCCGGCGCCGCCGGAGACGCCGGAGTCGACGACGGTCGGGATCTCGGGGAGGTCCTCGTCCGGGGTCGCCTCAGGCTGCGGGGCCGGGGCCAGGGTGCTGTTCGGGCCACAGGTCACGTTGGCGATCTGCAGGTCGACGAGCGAGGAGTCGCTGAACTCCTGAGCGGCGGGCAGCAGCTGCAGGTCGAGCGCGGTGACGTCGATGTGACCGGGGCCGTCGCTGGACTGCTTGTTCAGCGTGATGTCGAGGATGTTCTCCTCGATCGGCTGGAGACCGTCAGCGACCTGGGCGACCAGGTTGTTGATGATCTGCTCCTCGATGGCCTGCGTCAGCGGGTCACCGAGCGGCGCGAGCTGACCCTCGAGGGACTCCTGCAGGGTCTGCTGGACGCCCTGGACGACCTGGGCAAGAACCTCGTCGAGGTCGGTGATTACCTTGGTGTTGGGGTCCGGGTTCGCCGGGATCGTGGCGATCGCGATCTCCTCGTCACCGACGGTGAGGAACAGCCGCGTGTCGACCAGGGTCGCCGAGCCGTTGGCCTGACCGGGGGTCGCGTTGCAGCGGGCCTGGATGGCACCGAAGGTGCCGTTCAGGCCGGTGGACGCGAGCGGCGCGAGAGCTGCCGCAACCTCAGCGGTGATGACCGCAAGCGCCTGGTCATGGAGGGGCTGGGCCAATGCACCGAGCGGGGCGAGAGCCGAGTCCGGGTTGATGACGATCGTGCCCGTCAGGTCGAGGTTGGCGATGTCGATGCCGACCGGCTGACCGGGGAAGATGCAGTTGGAGTCGCCGATCTCGGCGACCGAGCCGCCGTCACCGGCCACGCCGGCGCACGCGGCGGAGATGCCGTCGCCGTCCTGGACCTGGGCTGCGGCGTCCTGGGCGAGCACGCCGAGGTTCAGCAGGTCCTGGGGTGCCAGCACGGAGACAGGCGGGTTGGTCTCGCCGGTCTTCTCCTCGCCGGAGCCGTCGTTGGTGGCGGTGACCCGACCGGAGTCGCCACCCTCGCCCGCGACACCGATGGTGATGGCGGAGGCGCTGCTCTGCGACACGACCTCGGCACCCATGGCGGGTGCGATGCTCATCGCCGTCAGGGCTGCGGCGGCGCCGAGCGCCCCGAGCCTCATCTTGTTCCTCTTCACGCGTGCTCCCTTAGCCGCGCCCGTAGGCGCGTTGTAGACAGGCCGGGAGCTCCCTCGCCCCCGGTTGGTGACGTTACGGTAACTGACTTTCGTGGCATTGGTTACGGGACCAACAGGGAAGAACCAAACTAAAAGCGGACATTCTGGGTCTTTGGGATGCGGCGCACCGCCGCTGTGCTGCGGTCGGCCCCCGGGACGCACGAAGGCCCCCGGACGAGCCGGGGGCCAACGTGTTCAGCAGGTGCTGTGCCCAGAGGGCGTGGGGGCAGGACTCAGAAGTCCATGCCGCCCATGCCACCCGAGGGGTCCGGCATGGCCGACGCCTTCTCGGGCTTGTCGGCCACGACGACCTCGGTGGTGAGGAACAGCGCGGCGATGGACGCGGCGTTCTGCAGCGCCGAGCGCGTCACCTTGGCCGGGTCGAGGATGCCCTCGGCGACCATGTCGACGTACTCGCCCGTGGCGGCGTTCAGGCCGTGACCCGGGGTCAGGTTGCGCACCTTCTCCGCCACGACGCCGCCCTCGAGACCGGCGTTGATCGCGATCTGCTTGAGCGGGGCCTCGATCGAGAGCTTGACGATGTTGGCACCAGTGGCCTCGTCACCCTCGAGCTCGAGCTTCTCGAACGCCTGCGCGCCGGCCTGGACCAGCGCCACGCCGCCACCGGCGACGATGCCCTCTTCGACGGCCGCCTTCGCGTTGCGGACGGCGTCCTCGATGCGGTGCTTGCGCTCCTTGAGCTCGACCTCGGTGGCCGCGCCGACCTTGATCACCGCGACACCGCCGGCCAGCTTGGCCAGGCGCTCCTGGAGCTTCTCGCGGTCGTAGTCGGAGTCGCTCTTCTCGATCTCGGCACGGATCTGGTTGACCCGGCCAGCGATCTGGTCGGCGTCGCCGGCACCTTCGACGATGGTGGTCTCGTCCTTGGTGATGACGACCTTGCGGGCCTGGCCGAGCAGCTCGATGCCGGCCGACTCGAGCTTCAGGCCGACCTCCTCGGAGATGACCTGGCCGCCGGTCAGGATCGCGATGTCCTGCAGCATGGCCTTGCGGCGGTCACCGAAGCCCGGGGCCTTGACGGCCACGGACTTGAAGGTGCCGCGGAGCTTGTTGACGACCAGGGTCGACAGTGCCTCGCCGTCCACGTCCTCGGAGATGATCATGAGGGGCTTGCCCGACTGCATGACCTTCTCGAGGAGCGGCAGGAGGTCCTTGACGTTCGAGACCTTCTGGTTGGCGATGAGGACGTAGGGGTCCTCGAGGACCGTCTCCATCCGCTCGGGGTCGGTGACGAAGTACGCCGAGATGTAGCCCTTGTCGAACCGCATCAACTCGGTGAGCTCGAGGTCGAGCCCGAAGGTGTTCGACTCCTCGACGGTGATGACGCCTTCCTTGCCGACCTTGTCCATCGCCTCGGCGATGATCTCGCCGACG
>JAUYLL010000104.1 GCA_030698375.1 Nocardioides sp.
GCCGAGGTCTGGCCCGAGCTGGCACCCGCGGCGACCGCGGAGGCGTTGGGTGCCGACGTGCCGGCGGCCCTGCACGGGCTCGCGGGCCTCCCCGGTGCGCAGGGCCTGCGGGTCGTCGCGGCCTCCTGGCGGGTCTCCGCGCACGCGGGCGCCGGTCTGGCGGTCGCGCTGACCGAGGTGGCCGGGACCCTCCGCGCCGACCGCTCCTCGCGCCTGGTGGTGTCCTCCGAGCTGGCCTCGGCCCGCGCCACCGCGCGCATGCTGGCCGTGCTCCCGGTGCTCGTGCTCTTCATGGGCACCGGCGCCGGCGGCGACCCGTGGGGATTCCTGCTGGGCACGGTGCCGGGGCTGCTGTGCCTGGCAGCCGGCACCTCCCTGGCGCTGCTGGGAGTCGCCTGGATGGAGCGGATCGCCCGCGGGGTGCTGGCGTGAGCGGCGTCGTGGTGGCAGCGGCGCTGGCTGCCGCAGCCGTTGCCGCCCTCGTCCCGCGCGGGCGTCGACGGTTGCCCTGGGACCCGCCCCCGGTGGCCACCGAGGACGGCGCGTGGCTGCGCCGCCACCTGTGGCTGTGGATGCTCGGCGCGGGGGGCGGCACCTACCTGCTGCTCGGCGGGGGACTGGGCCTGCTCGCGGGGGCTGCCGCGGCTGCCGGGGTGGCCCGGGTGGTGCGGACCGCGGAGATGCCCGCGACCCGTCGCCGGCGCGAGGAGGTCGAGCGGGCGCTGCCGGCGGTGGTGGACCTGACGGCGGCCGCGCTGCGCGCGGGCGCGGCGCCCCACACCGCTCTCGGTGTGGTCGGCCGCGCCTGGGGCGGACCGGTCGAGGAGGAGCTGGCGCGGGTCGAGCGTCGGCTGCTGCTCGGCGCGGACCCCGGCTCGGTCTGGCGCGACCTCGCCGGCCATCCCCAGCTCGGGCCCCTCGGTCGTGCGCTCTCGCGCGCCCACGAGTCCGGGGCGTCCGTCGCGACCGCGCTGCACCAGCTGGCCGAGGAGACCCGTCGTACGGCGCGCGCAGACGTGGAGGGCCGAGCCCGCAGCGTCGCGGCCAAGGCGGCCGCCCCGCTGGGCGTGTGCATGCTCCCCGCCTTCGTGCTGGTCGGGGTCGTCCCGATGGTCGTCGCGATGTTCGCGGCCACGGGTCTCGGCGACCTCCTGCAGGGCCCGTGACCGTCCACAGCTCTGCTCCCACGGGGGTCGTCCCCAGTCGGCTGGCGGGCCGCCCGTCGGTCGCCCTTCGGGGGCGAGGGTCGTGCCCGACACCACGACACCTGGCCCGCCCGGCCTGACCGGGCGGCTGACACGAGGAGGACCACCATGACCGAAGCACCCGTCGCCAAGACCCGCCGCGCACTCGCCGGCAGCCGGCTCCGGGCCCTGCGCCCCACCCGCCGCTCCCGCCAGGAGCGCGGCGCCGCGACCGCCGAGTACGCCGTCGCGACGGCCGGAGCGGTCGGCTTCGCCGGGCTGCTGATCAAGTTCCTCACCGGCGACGCCGGTCAGGCGCTGCTCAAGTTCATCTTCGACCTACTCAAGGAGCTGATCACCAGCTTCTTCTGAGCCGGTCCGAGGACGACGGCAGCGGGCCCGGAGACCCCGGGCCCGCTGGCGTACCCGGTCCCGCACCCCCAGCCCTGCACGAGACCGAAGGAGAGGCGGATGGACGTTCGAACGAGGAGAGCGCCGCGTGGCGATCGGGGGGCGGTGACCGCGGAGGCCGCCCTGGTGCTCCCGGTGCTGGTCCTGGTCACCGTCGCCCTGGTGTGGACCTCGAGCCTGGTGCTGACGCAGGTGCGGCTGGTCGTTGCCGCGCGGGAGACGGCCCGCGCGGTCGCCCGCGATGACGGGGTGGACGCCGCCCGCGCCCAGGGCGCGCGGGTTGCGCCGGACGGCGCCCGCGTGGAGGTGCGCGAGGCGGACGGCACCGTGATGGTGACGGTCACCGTCCGCGTCCACCCCCTGCCGGGCCTGGCGTTCCTCCCGGCGCCGGAGATGAGCGCCGATGCGGTGACCAGTGCGGAGGAGCCGTGACCGGGCGGGTGCGCCGTGCGGCAGGGCGCCGCACCGACGAGCACGGTGCCGCGGCGGCGTACGCCGTGGGCCTGGTCGCGGTCCTCGTCGTCGCGTCCGTCCTGCTGACGTTGGTGGCGACCGTGTTCGTGGGCAGGCGGGAGGCCGAGAAGGCCGCCGACCTCGCGGCGCTGTCCGGCGCTCAGGCACACCAGGCGGGTCGGGACCCCTGCGCTCGGGCCGAGCTGCTCACTCGCCGCAACGGGGCGCACCTGACGTCGTGCACCGTCGACGGTGCCGACGTGCTGGTGGAGGTGGAGGTACGCGGCAGTCGGTTGCTCAGTGGCCTGACCGTGCCCGGTCGGGCACGGGCCGGGCCGGGTCGGTGACTAGCGGCGGTCGGTGCGCTGGTCCGGCAGGTCCGCGGTGCGCCCATCGGTGTGGGACCCACCCGTGGCGCGGTCGTCGGTGCGGGTGCCGCGCCCGGCGTCGGAGGAGGAGCCGGCGTGCTTCTCCTCACGGGCGTGGAGTTCCTTCAGCTCCTTGCGCTCACGACGGTGCTCCAGGCTCTTGCGGGTGCCGAGGCGGATCGCGAGCAGCCCGAACATCAGCACGAGCAGGGTCAGGGCGCCCAGTCCGAAGACACCGATCGCTGTCGTCTCGATCTCGAGCACCTGGAGATCGAAGCCCACCGGCCCGCTGTTGGCGCCGAAGAGCACCGCGGTGATGAAGATGATCGCGATCACGATGAGGAGCAAACCAAGGGCGAGCATCTGGATGCCTTTCGTCAGGGCCGCGTCCACGACCACTTGAAGTACTACCCCGGAAAGGGCGCGCCCCAATCAGACCGCACGCTCGAGCAGGGCGTCGAGCAGCCGTACCGCACCGGCCTTGTCGAGCGGGTGGTTGCCGTTACCGCACTTCGGCGACTGCACGCACGACGGGCAGCCCTCCGGGCACGCGCAGGCCGCGATCGCCTCCCTGGTCGCGCGCAGCCAGACGGCCGCGGCGTCGTACCCGCGCTCGGCGAAGCCCGCGCCGCCCGGGTGGCCGTCGTGGACGAAGACGGTCAGCGTGCCGGTGTCGGGGTGGTGGGCGGTCGAGACGCCGCCGATGTCCCAGCGGTCGCACGTGGCGAACAGCGGCAACAGGCCGATCGATGCGTGCTCGGCGGCGTGCGCCGCGCCCGGCAGGTCGAGCGGATCGACGTCGACCTCGTCGAGCACCTCGGGAGGGAGGGTCCACCAGACTGCGGCGGTCTCCAGGGTCCGTGGTGGGAGGTCGAGCGGCCGCTCGGCCACGACCTCACCGGACGGCACGGCCTTCACCAGGTAGCCGACCACCTGCTGGGTGACGCGCACCGACCCGAACGACAGCGTCGCCGGGCCCCACCGCACGTGCCGGTCCTCGGCGAGCACGGTGATGTCGGTGACCTCGCGGGCCGTGGTGGTGTGGGCCGGGTCGTCGCGGTGCATGACCGCCACCGACTCCTCGAGGTCGAGCTCCTCGACGACCCACGTCTCTCCGGCGTGCACGTAGACCGCCCCGGCATGCGCCTGCGCGTGCGCCGAGGCGCCGTCGGTGGTGCCGACCACCCGGCCGGTCCCGGCCTCGAGCAGGCGCACCTGCCGTCCGCCGGCGGAGCGGATGTCGGCGAGGTCGGCGGCCCGGCGACGGTCGGTCCAGTACCAGCCCGGCCGCCGGGACAGGTCACGGTGCCGCAGCATCCCGGCGCCCTCGAGAGCGGCGACCGCCTCCTCCGCGCGGGGGCCGAAGAGGTCGAGATCGGCCCGGGTGAGCGGTGTCTCGGCGGCGGCGGCGCACAGGTGTGGCCCGAGGACGTAGGGGTTGTCGACGTCGAAGACCGTGGCCTCGACGGGCCGGCCCAGCAGTGCCTCGGGGTGGCTCACGAGGTAGGTGTCCAGGGGGTCGTCCCGCGCGACGAAGACCCCCAGTGCGTCCTGACCCGAGCGCCCGGCCCGGCCAATCTGCTGCCAGAACGCCGCACGGGTGCCCGGGAAGCCGGCGAGCAGCACGGCGTCCAGGCCGGACACGTCGATCCCGAGCTCGAGGGCGTTGGTGGCCGCGAGCCCGAGGAGGTCGCCGCTGCGCAGCCGCTGCTCGAGGGCCCGGCGCTCCTCGGGCAGGTAGCCGCCGCGGTACGCCGCCACGCGGCCGGGCAGGGACGGGTCCACCTCGGCGAGGGCCCGTTGCGCGGCGAGCGCGACGGTCTCGGTGCCGCGCCGGGAGCGCACGAACGCCAGCGTGCGGACCCCGTCGACGACGAGGTCGGTGAGCAGGTCGCCGGTCTCCGCCGCGGCGGAGCGGCGTACCGGGGCGCCGTTCTCGCCCAGCTGCCCGGTCAGCGGCGGCTCCCAGAGCGCGATCGTGACCTGGCCGCGCGGCGAGGCGTCCTCGGTCACCGCCCGCACGGGGGCGCCGACGAGACGGCCGGCCGAAGCCGCGGGGTCGGCCACGGTCGCGGAGGCGAGGACGAAGGTGGGATCAGCGCCGTACAGGGCGCAGAGGCGGCGCAACCGACGCAGCACGTGGGCGACGTGGGCGCCGAAGACACCGCGGTAGTGGTGGCACTCGTCGACGACGACGACGTCCAGCATCCCGAGGAAGCGTGCCCAGCGCTCGTGGCCCGGCAGCAGGGAGCGGTGCAGCATGTCGGGGTTGGTGAGCAGGTACTCGCCGTGGTCGCGGGCCCAGTCGCGCTCCTCCCGCGTGCTGTCGCCGTCGTGGGTGGCGGCGGCGAGCGCGGGCACCCGCAGGTCGCGCAGCGTGGCGAGCTGGTCCTGCGCCAGGGCCTTGGTCGGTGCGACGTAGAGGACGGTCGCGCCCCGCCGGCCACGCTCGCGGCGCGAGGTCACGACCGACGTCAGCGCGGGCACCTGGTAGGCAAGCGACTTGCCCGACGCCGTGCCCGTCGACACCACGACGTGCTCGCCCGCGTGCGCGGCCTCCATGGCCTCGACCTGGTGCGCCCAGGGATCGACGACCCCGCCCGCCACGAACGCTGCACGGACCTCGGGGGCCACCCACTCGGGCCAGGGGGCGGTGCGGGCCTCGCGGGCCGGCAGCACCTCGACGTGGGTGAGGCGCTCGGCACGCTCCGGGTGCGCAGTCAGGGCCGCGAAGGCGGACGAGGGAGCGGTTCGGGCAGGCACCTCGGCAGTCTGTCAGGGGCCTCGGACACGCCTTCGGGGCTGCCGGGGTGATCCCGTAGGGCGGAGCCGGTCGTGCGATGCATCCGTGGAACGTGCATGATGGTGACGCCCGGCCTCTCCCGAGGGGCCGTCCGATCGACGGAGGAGTACGAAGCGTGGACCTGTCACTGGACGCCCGCGAGTCCGAGGGGCGCACCATCCTCGAGGTGGGCGGGGAGATCGACGTCTACACCGCCCCGAAGTTGCGCGACGCCATCAGCGACCTCGTCGGCGACGGCAAGTACCACTTGGTCGTCGACATGGAGAAGGTCGACTTCCTCGACTCCACCGGGCTCGGCGTGCTTGTCGGCGGCCTGAAGAAGGTGCGCGCCCACGACGGCTCGATGCAGCTGGTCTGCACCCAGGAGCGACTGCTGAAGATCTTCCGGATCACCGGCCTCGCCAAGGTGTTCACGATCCACGACAGCCAGGACCTCGCGCTCGCCACCGAGTGACCGTCCCCTGACACGCTGCTGCGGCAGTCCTTCCGTTCCTCCCGCCACTGTGGGAGTCTCCCCTCGGCTGTAAGCCAGGTCACATCCGACCTTCCGAGGAGGACCCATTGAACGGGCTCAACGAGCACGTGCTCGCCGCCAGCGGCGTGGACGTCGATCTGAGCGGGGGCAACTTCACCCTCGTCGTCGTCGTCGCGGTGATCGCGGTGATCGCGCTCGCCATGGCGCTGCGCTTCCGCGGTGAGGTGCTCGCCGCAGGCGAGGGCACCGAGAGCATGCGCACCATCGCGCTGGCGGTCCAGGAGGGCGCGTCGGCGTACCTGACCCGCCAGTTCAGGACGCTCGCGGTCTTCGCGCTGCTGGCCTTCCTGATCCTCTTCGCGCTCCCCGCGCCCGACACGGCCGTCCGCATCGGGCGCTCGCTGTTCTTCGTCGTCGGAGCCGGCTTCTCCGCCGCGATCGGCTACCTCGGCATGTGGCTGGCCGTGCGGGCCAACGTCCGCGTCGCCGCCGCCGCCCGTGAGGGTGGCCGCGACCCGGCCATGAAGATCGCCTTCCGCACCGGCGGCGTGGTCGGCATGGCCACCGTCGGCCTGGGTCTCCTCGGCGCCGCGGCGGTCGTGATGATCTACCAGAGCGACGCCCCCGCCGTGCTCGAGGGCTTCGGCTTCGGTGCCGCGCTGCTGGCAATGTTCATGCGCGTCGGTGGCGGCATCTTCACCAAGGCCGCCGACGTCGGCGCCGACCTCGTCGGCAAGGTCGAGAACAACATCCCCGAGGACGACCCGCGCAACGCCGCCACCATCGCCGACAACGTGGGCGACAACGTGGGCGACTGCGCCGGCATGGCCGCAGATCTCTTCGAGTCCTACGCCGTCACGCTGGTCGCCGCCCTGATCCTCGGCAAGGTCGCCTTCGGCGCCGAGGGCCTGGTCTTCCCGCTGCTCGTGCCGGCCATCGGTGCGCTCACCGCGATCCTCGGCATCTACCTGTGCAAGCCCCGTGCGGGGGAGAACGGCCTGGTCACCATCAACCGGGCCTTCTACGTCTCCGCGGCCGTCTCGGCAGTGCTGTGCTCGATCGCGGCGTTCGTCTACCTGCCGACCACGTTCGGCGACCTCACCGACCTGCCCGAGGGCGGCTCGGTCATCGAGCAGTTCGTGGGCGGCGGCGAGACCGTCCTCGAGGGCAACCCGGCGCTCATCGCGATGCTCGCGGTCCTCATCGGCATCGCGCTGGCGGTGGTCATCCTCTTCATCACCGGCTACTACACCGGCACCGAGCACAGGCCGGTCAAGGACGTCGGCGAGACCTCGCTGACCGGTGCGGCCACCGTGATCCTCTCCGGCATCTCGGTCGGCTTCGAGTCGGCGGTCTACACCGCGCTCGTCATCGCGGCTGCGGTCTTCGGCGCCTTCCTGGTGGGTGGTGCGTCGGTGACCGTCGCGCTCTTCGCCGTCGCCCTCGCCGGCTGCGGCCTGCTCACCACGGTCGGCGTCATCGTCGCCATGGACACCTTCGGTCCGGTCTCCGACAACGCTCAGGGCATCGCGGAGATGTCCGGCGACGTTGACGGTGAGGCGTCCGCCGTCCTCACCGAGCTCGACGCGGTCGGCAACACCACGAAGGCGATCACCAAGGGCATCGCCATCGCCACCGCGGTGCTCGCCGCCACGGCCCTCTTCGGTGCCTTCACCGACGCGGTCACCGGGGCGGCCAACGAACTCGAGGGCGTCGGCGACGACCTCAAGACCAACGAGATCCTCGCGCTCTTCGGTGTCCTCAACATCGCCGACCCGGCGAACCTGGTCGGGCTGCTCATCGGCGCCTCGGTCGTCTTCCTCTTCTCCGGCCTGCTCGTCAGCGCCGTCGGCCGCGCCGCCGGCGCGGTGGTCTACGAGGTACGTCGCCAGTTCCGCGACATCCCCGGGATCATGGAGGGCACCGGACGTCCCGAGTACGGCAAGGTCGTCGACATCTGCACCCGGGACTCGCTGCGCGAGCTCGCCACCCCGGGTCTGCTGGCGGTGCTGGCGCCCGTCGCGGTCGGGTTCGGGCTCGGCCCGGGTCCGCTGGGCGCCTTCCTCGCCGGCTCGATCGGCGCCGGCACCCTGATGGCGGTCTTCCTCGCCAACTCCGGCGGAGCCTGGGACAACGCGAAGAAGCTCGTCGAGGACGGCCACCACGGCGGCAAGGGGTCGCTGGCCCACGAGGCCACCATCATCGGTGACACCGTCGGTGACCCGTTCAAGGACACCGCCGGTCCGGCGATCAACCCGCTGCTCAAGGTGATGAACCTCGTCGCGCTGCTGGTCGCGGCCTCCGTGGTCCAGATGACCTACGGCGACGGGTCGAACACCTCGCTGCGGATCCTCATCGCGGTGCTCTGCGTGGCGATCATCGGCGCGGCGATCATCGTCTCGAAGCGTCGCTCGGTGATCATCGGCGACGGCGCCGCGGGCGCCGGCGCCGGCGGCGGCGCCCGGCGCGCGGACCCGACGAACCCGCCGACCACGACGGACCCGACGGACCCGACGGACCCGACCCGGTCGACGCCGCCGACGCACACCCCGGGGGTCTGACCGACACCACCGCTCCACCCCACGAGCCCGTCGCCTCCGTGCGGCGGGCTCGTGGCATGCCGGGGGGAGTGCTGCGGCGTACGCTCGCGGCCGTGTCCGAGCCCTCCCTCGCCCCCGCCCACCTCGCCGCCCTGCGGGAGCGACTGCGCACCCTCGACTTCACCGTCACCGGTGTCCAGGCGCTCCTGGGGGACCGGGCGTCCGCGGCCCTGCAGCGCAACGAGACCGGTGCGGGCGTGCTGGCGACCGAGGGCGGTGGGCCGCTGGCGGTGCTGGTCCGGCTGTGGCTGCTGCAGCGGCCGGTCCCGGCCACCGCGCTCGAGGAGGCGCTGCCGGACCTGGTGCCGGCGCTGGCCGACGCGGGGATCGTGGCGGTTGACGGCGAGGAGGTGCGCGCCCTCGTCGACGTGCGGCCCCACGCCGACAGCTCCGAGGACGGCGATCGTGACTACTGGGTGCTCTCCGACCTGACGCCCGGCCTGGACGGGCGGCCCGGCGCGGTGCCGGCCGACCACGTCCTCGGCATCAGCCCGGCCTGCACCTCGCTGGTGCAGCAGGTGGTGCGCGCGCCGGTCGGGTCGGCGCTCGACCTCGGCACCGGCTGCGGGGTGCAGTCACTGCACCTGGCCGCGCACGCCGACCGGGTCGTCGCCACCGACGTCACCGGCCGCTCCCTGGCCCTGGCGGGTCTCACCGCCACCCTTAACGAGATCGACGTCGACCTCCGCGACGGTGGCTTCTTCGCGCCCGTCGCCGGGGAGCGGTTCGACCTCGTCGTCACGAACCCGCCGTTCGTGATCAGCCCACCGACCGACACCGCGGACCTGCTGGTCTACCGCGACTCGGGCCTGCCGGGGGACGCGGCCGTCGAACGGATCGTGCGTGAGGTCGCCGGCTTCCTGAACCCCGGCGGTTGGTGCCAGGTCCTCGCCAACTGGGTGATCCCGGCCGACGGTGCCTGGGAGGAGCGGATCACCTCCTGGCTCGAGCCCACCGGGCTCTCGGCGTGGGTCGTGCAGCGCGAGGTCCTCGACCCCGCGCAGTACGTCGAGCTGTGGCTCAAGGACTCCGGCCACCACCCCTCGACCGGCGGGGACGTCGACGACTACGAGCGCCGGCACGCCAGCTGGCTGCGGTGGCTGGACGACCAGGGTGTCGGCAGCATCGGGTTCGGCTGGCTCAACCTGCGCCGGCCCGACGCCGGGGAGCCCGTCGTACGGCGGGTGGAGGGGTGGCACCACGACGTCGAGCAGCCGATCGGCCCCGAGGTGGCCGCGTGGCACGCGCGGGCGGTCGCCCTCGCGCGGCTCGACGACCACGCGCTGCTGGAGCAGCGCCTGGTCCTCGCCCCCGACGTCGTGCAGGAGACGCACGGCCCGCCCGGGGCGGAGGACCCCGAGACGATCGTGCTGCGCCAACAGCGGTGGATGCGACGCGCCCGGGCCGTCGACACGGTCCTGGCGGGCCTGGCCGGTGCCTGTGACGGTGACCTCACCGTGGGGCAGGTGCTCGAGGCCCTCGCGCAGCTGCTCGAGCAGGACCCGGAGCAGGTCGTGGCGGCGTACCTGCCGCAGGTGCGGGACCTCGTGGCGGAGCGCTACCTGGACTTGAGCGCGGCTTCCGCGCACTGAGGCGCTACCGTGAGGACGCCCAGCAGGGGGAGGGCAGGTCCGGAGCGGGTCTGACGGGGAGCAATCGAGAGCAGAGGGACAGTCGTGGCGAGCAAGAGCGCCGCCGCCGCAGGCGGCAAGAAGCTGGTGATCGTCGAGTCGCCGACCAAGGCGGCCAAGATCGGCGGCTTCCTGGGGCGCGACTACGTCGTCGAGTCCTCAATCGGCCACATCCGTGACCTCCCGCAGAGCGCTGCGGACATCCCGGCGCGGATCAAGGACCAGCCGTGGGCCCGCCTGGGCGTCGACGTCGACAACGGCTTCGAGCCGGTCTACGTCGTCAGCCGCGACAAGAAGCCCCACATGACCAAGCTCAAGGGCCTGCTCAAGGACGCCTCCGAGCTCTACCTCGCCACCGATGAGGACCGCGAGGGCGAGGCCATCGCCTGGCACCTCCTCGACGAGCTCAAGCCCAAGGTGCCGGTACGCCGGATGGTCTTCCACGAGATCACCGAGACCGCGATCCGGCACGCGGTGGAGAACCCCCGCGAGATCGACATGGACCTCGTCGAGGCCCAGGAGGCCCGACGCATCCTCGACCGTCTCTACGGCTACGAGGTCTCCCCGGTGCTGTGGAAGAAGGTCATGTCCGGCCTCTCCGCGGGCCGCGTGCAGTCCGTGGCCACGCGGCTGGTGGTCGCCCGGGAGCGTGAGCGGATCGCGTTCCGGGTGGCGGCGTACTGGGACATCGAGGGCACCTTCGACGCCGGCGAGTCCCACGACCAGCGGATGTTCCCCGCCAAGCTGCACTCGGTCGACGGCAAGCGCGTCGCGACCGGTGGCTCCTTCACGGCACAGGGCGTGGTCAAGGGCAGCGCCGACGTCGTCCACCTCGAGCGCAGCCGCGCCGAGGCGCTGACCCGCTCGCTGGCCGACAGCACCTTCGACGTGCGCTCGGTCGAGGCGAAGCCTTACACCCGCAAGCCCTACGCCCCCTTCCGTACGACGACCCTCCAGCAGGAGGCCTCGCGCAAGCTCGGCTTCAGCGCCTCCCGCACGATGCAGACCGCGCAGCGGCTCTACGAGAACGGCCACATCACCTACATGCGTACCGACTCGGTGACGCTGTCCTCGGCGGCCGTCGGTGCCGCCCGCGACCAGGTGCGCGAGTTGTACGGGGCCGACTACCTGCCCGACGCCCCGCGCACGTACACCTCGAAGGTGAAGAACGCCCAGGAGGCGCACGAGGCGATCCGTCCGTCGGGCGACTCGTTCCGCACTCCCGCCCAGACCGGGTTGCGCGGCGACGAGTTCCGCCTCTACGAGCTGATCTGGATGCGCACCGTCGCCTCCCAGATGAAGGACGCCCAGGGTCGCTCGGTCGCGGTCCGGCTCGGTGGCCGCGCGGAGAGCGGCGAGGACTGCGTCTTCGCCGCCAGCGGTCGGGTGATCACCTTCCACGGCTTCCTCAAGGCCTACGTCGAGGGCTCCGACGACCCGTCGACCGAGACCGACGACCGCGAGACCCGGCTCCCGGCGCTGAGCGAGGGCGACGCCGTCAGTGCCGCCGCGCTCGAGGCCGCCGGCCACGAGACCAAGCCGCCGGCGCGCTACACCGAGGCCACGCTCATCAAGGAGCTGGAGGAGCGCGAGATCGGTCGCCCGTCGACGTACGAGTCGATCCTCCGCACCATCCAGAACCGTGGCTACGTCTTCAAGAAGGGCAACGCCTTCGTCCCGGCCTGGATCGCCTTCTCGGTGATCCGGCTGCTCGAGGAGCACTTCTCCCGGCTGGTGTCGTACGAGTTCACCGCCCAGATGGAGGGCGTGCTCGACGAGATCGCCGGTGGGCGACGCGACCGCAACGACGAGCTCGCCGCGTTCTACTTCGGCAACGACGACATCGAGGGCGTCAAGCGCCTCGTCACCGAGCTCGGTGAGATCGACGCCAAGGAGCTCGCGACCTTCCCTGTCGGGGAGCCCGAGGACGGCATCCAGCTGCGCGTGGGGCGCTACGGCCCGTACGTCGAGGGCCCCGGCGACGACGGCACCGCGTTCGCCAAGCGCGCCAACGTCCCCGAGGACCTCCCGCCCGACGAGCTCACCGCCGAGAAGGCCACCGAGCTGCTGGTCAACCCCGCCGGCGAGGAGACCGCGCTCGGCGACCACCCCGACACCGGCCTGCCGGTCGTGGCGAAGAACGGTCGCTACGGGCCCTACGTCACCGAGGTCCTGCCCGAGGACGCCCCGAAGAAGCAGAAGCCGCGCACCGGCTCGCTGTTCAAGTCGATGTCGCTGGAGACCCTCACCCTCGAGGACGCCGTCAAGCTGCTCAGCCTGCCGCGCGTGGTCGGCACCGACCCCGAGTCCGGTGACGACATCACCGCGCAGAACGGTCGCTACGGGCCGTACCTGAAGAAGGGCACCGACTCCCGGTCGATCGACAGCGAGGAGCAGCTGCTGGCGATCACCCTCGACGAGGCGCTGGCGATCTACGCCCAGCCCAAGCAGCGCGGTCGCGCCGCGGCGGCCGCCCCCCTCAAGGAGCTCGGCCCCGACCCGGTGTCCGGGCAGCCCGTGGTGGTCAAGGACGGCCGCTTCGGCGCCTACGTCACCGACGGCGAGTACAACGCCACCCTCCGCAAGGACGACTCGATCGAGGACGTCACGATCGAGCGGGCCGCCGAGCTCCTCGCCGAGCGCCGCGCCAAGGGCCCCGCGAAGAAGTCGGCCAAGAAGACCGCGAAGAAGACGACGAAGAAGGCCTCGGCCAAGAAGTCGACCAAGAAGACCGCGAAGAAGACGACCAAGAAGGCCTCGGCCAAGAAGAGCTGAGGCCGGTCGAGCCTGGCCCGAGCGGTCGGCGCCGTCCGCCTAGAGTGAGCCCGTGACCGAGATCAGCGCTGCGTCGACGCACTCGCTGATCGGTGTCCTGAGGTACCGCGACTTCCGCAACCTGTGGATCGGGCTCGGTCTGTCCAGCCTCGGCGACTGGATCGGTCTGCTCGCGCTCACCGCGCTGGCCAACCAGCAGGCCGGTGACCTGAGCGCGGTGTTCGGCGGGGCCGACGAGTACGCGCTGCAGAACTTCGCGATCGCCGGGGTGCTCTTCCTCCGCGTGCTGCCGGCGCTGGTGATGGGCCCGATCGCCGGTTGGTTCGCCGACCGGATCGACCGCCGCTGGGTGCTCATCTGGGGTGACTACATCCGGGCCGCGCTGTTCCTCTCCATCCCGATCGTCGGCAGCCTGTGGTGGGTCTTCGTC
>JAUYLL010000108.1 GCA_030698375.1 Nocardioides sp.
CGCCGCTTTGATCATCGACGGAGCAGGCGCCTCTGGCGTCTACCCGACCGCGCGCGCCGGCGCGCGCAGCAACTTCAGGGGAGGCATCCCAGGAGCGACCTGCCCGATCCTCTCCCTAGCCGCCGATTCCGACCGCATCACCCCGCTGCGTGACACCTACACGTTGCAGCGCGAGTTCCCCCACGCTCACACCGTCGTCCTCGAAGGCTGCGGTCACATGCTCATGCTCGAACGGCCACAAGCATTCAACGCCGAGCTCTTGTCGTTCGCCGCAGCGCTGCCCATGCCCCCAAAGACGACCGCACCGAAGGAATTGCCATGACCACGACGTTGAGCGCCCAGACCAACCAGACGCTCGTCCTATCCGGCATCTTGGAGTTGGCGGTCGGGGCTCTCACCGGCTGGCCGTACGCACTTGCGGTGAACGATCCAGATCGCATCGGCGCACTCGGGATCCAGTCGGTCCCCAGGCTTCGCCAGTGGCACCTGGACCTGATCGCGCTCGGCGGCCTGAGTGTCCTGGTCGGCTCCGCGGTGCCCGATCTGCCACGACGCGTCGCCTGGCCGCTCACAGCAGGAGCCTGGACCAATGCACACGCTTTCGGCGTCCTCGCCTTCAGGCCAGATTGGAAGGACAGCCCTGTCTACAAGGCCGCTGCCGTTGGGTCTCTTGCCGCCGTCACATGGGGTTACGCGGGACTCGCGGTCCTGGCAACGAAACGCTGGTGGGAGCGTTGATACGCGAGGACCTCCTGTCCGCCTGCCTGCCTGACCCCGATTTCCCGGTTGCGCGCGCCGGATGCACGCCGCCGGTGTTGTCGAGCGCGGCGGCGACTGGTCCGGCGCTGCCGTGAACGTCGCTGCCCGGGTGTGGTGCCCCCGCCGCCGGGCGGCAGCCGCTGCCCACCGCCCCGGTCGCTGCCGTCGTCCGTCGGGACAGCAGGAGCCCGCATGACCTGGGGCTGGATCACTCGACGCGGAATCGCTGGCCACAGTTGGCCTGTTCTCCGTAGACGTCAGCTCACCGACCGACTCACCGTCACGGACCCGGTCTGCCGGATGCACTGCGACACTCCAGCCGCCGCCGACACCCTGCGCTCGCTGACCAGGATTGGTGGTTCTGCTCCTTGAGGTGAGCTGGCCCATGCACCGCCAATCCCGACGCGTACACCGGCGAACGATCCCCAGGTACGAACGCCGGACGGGAAGTCTCGGGTCGTTGCCGTCGCGGGACCGGTGGCGTTCCGATAGACCCGTCCGAAGGGGTCTCGGGACCGGGACGTTCTCCGAGACATGGTTCGCCTGGTGCCCGGCTCGACGAAGTAGCCCTATCTGGGCGAAATGCCCTACCGCCCCGCAGCCGGCTGGCACCTCGGGCACCAGTACGTCGACCGCTCCTGAGGCTCGGGGCCGTGCAGGTCCCGGAGCACGGGCGTGCCGCACCGCCGGCACGGCTGGCGGCCACGCCCGTAGACCCAGAGCCGCTGGCCGCGGCGGGTGTTGCCGGTGGTGGTGCGCTCGCCCCGGGCCTTGTTGGACTCCAGCATCCGCCGGGCGAGCGCGACCATCCGGCCGAGCCGCTCCTCGCCGACCTCGTCGACAGTGGTCTCGGGGTGGATGCCGCTGACGAAGCAGAGCTCGGACTTGTAGACGTTGCCGATGCCGGCCAGGCAACGCTGGTCGAGCAGCGCCTCGCCGACGCCGCGGGCCCGGCGCTCGCCGCCGTCGGTGAGCCGGCGTACCGCCTCCGCGGCGTCCCAGTCGGGACCGAGCAGGTCGGGGCCGAGGTGACCAACGACGCTGTCCTCCTCGGCGGTGGGGAGCAGGTCGACCGTGCCGAGTTCGAACCCGAGGGCCTCGACCCGCGACGGCTGCTCCCCGACAGTCAGACGCACCCGCAGCAGGTGGCCGGGCCGACGCCACCTCTCGCCCTCCGCGTAGACGTGCCAGACGCCCTCCATCTTCAGGTGGGTGTGGACCGTCAGTGGTTCTTCGCCTCCCGGCCCCGGTGCGACGCGGGTGAGCAGGTGCTTGCCGCGCGGGACGGTGGACAGCACCGCGCGACCGGCGAGGTCGCTGGTGGCCAGCTGGGGCACGCGGAAGTCGGAGGCGGTGAGCACCCGGCCGCTGAGCGCCTCGTCGAGCCGGTGCGCCGCACGCCAGACGGTGTCGCCCTCAGGCACCGGTGCCGCCCGTCCAGGAGCCCGGCCCGGTGTCGCGCAGGCGCAGCCCGCGGGGGGTGACCACGAACCCGCTGCGCTCCAGCGAGGCACGCAGCGAGGCGCGCCGCCCGGCGTGCTCGCCGTCGGTCGCGAGGAGGGAGGCGCCGTCCGCGCGCTCGACCGTCAGCCGCCCCAGCGCACCCCGCCGTACGGCGGTCGCGAGCGCGCCCACGGCCGCGTCCAGGCGGGGTTGGGCGACCTCCGGCTCCCCGCGGTCCTCGCCGAAGGTGAGCAGGGTCTTGCCGCCGCGCTCGACGTACAGGGCCAGGGCGCCGTCGACGAGCACCACGAGAGCGCCGGCCTTGCGGCCCGGTCGGTGCCCACCGTCCCTGGCCCGGTCCGGCCAGGGGAGCGCGGCGCCGTAGGGGTTGGCGGGGTCGGTCGCGGCCAGCGCGACGGCGCTCGGCTGCTCCCCGGGGCGCTGGTCACCCGGGGCGAAGGTGCGCAGCCGGTCCACGGCGCCGGCGGTGCCGAACTGGGCGGCCCCCAGGCCCTCCACGAAGTAGCCGCGCCGACAGCGACCGGAGTCCTCGAACGCGCTCAGCACCTTGTAGACCCCGGCGAAGCCGCCCGGCACCCGCTCGCTGAAGACCGCGCCCCGGGTGACCACGCCGTGCCGCTCGAGCAGCGCCTCGGCGGCGGCGTGGGCACGGCGCGTGGGGTCGGTGTCGCGCTCGGGCAGCAGG
>JAUYLL010000109.1 GCA_030698375.1 Nocardioides sp.
CGGCTTCTCGTCACGCGGCTTCTCGTCACGCGGCTTCTCGTCACGCGGCTTCTCGTCACGCGGCTTCTCGTCACGCGGCTTGTCCTGCTCGCGCCGAGCCCCGCCTCCTTGGGCGGCCTGGATGGCCTCGACCAGCTGCCCCTTGCGCATTCCTCCGGTGCCCTTGATGCCCAGGCCCCCGGCGAGCTGCTTCAGCTCGGGCAGCTTCAGCGAGCTGAGGCCACCGCCACCACCTCCGCGAGCACGTCCTCCGGACGCCGGAGCGTCGGGAGGAGTGCTGCCGTCCGTAGGCATGGCTTGACTGGATTCCGTCACGTGAGGCCCTTCCCACGTCCTGTGCCGGTCGGAGAGCCCGCCGGCATGACTCGTTGACTGTCCTTGCCCGTCTCGCGCGTTGGCGACCGCGACACCCGCACGCTTGCCGTAGGCAGCACGCCGAGATCGTTCGGGAGGATGTGCGCCGCGACCACGACCGTCGGTCGGCATCAGCGGTGCGGCGGCGAGTGCCCCCGTGCCTGCGGCGCGCGGTCAGCCTAGCAGACCAGACGGGCGCCGTCGGGGTCCACGGCCAGCGGCCACATCGCCCAGCCGTCGGGGGTCTCGCCGGCCAGGTCAGGGCGTTCCTCGGCGTCCACGAGCGCCAGCACGGACGGCCCCGCGCCGGAGACGGTGGCCGGGATCCCGACCGCGCGCAGGCGTGCCACGAGGGCCAGCGTCTCGGGGAACGCGTCGCGGCGGTACTCCTGGTGCAGCCAGTCCTCCGTCGCCGGCATCAGCAGCTCCGGACGACCGGTGAGGGCCGCGACCAGCAGCGCGGCTCGGCCGGCGTTGGCCGCCGCATCAGCGTGGGGCACGACGTCCGGCAGGAGCCCGCGGGCCGTGCGGGTGGCGACCTCGTGCTCCGGCACCATCAGCACCGCGGCGATCCTCGGATCGACCGCGAGGCGCGTCGCGGCGTACCCGGCCTCGGTCCGGAACGCGACCGTGAGGCCCCCGAGCAGGGCCGGGGCCACGTTGTCCGCGTGACCCTCGAGGTCGGCAGCAAGGTCCAGCACCGCGACGTCGTCCAGGAGGAGAGCGCCGCCGGGGACCAGCGCCCGCGCAGCCACGACGCCGGCGACGATCGCCGCCGAGCTGGAGCCGAGCCCGCGCCCGTGCGGGATCCGGTTGGTGCAGTGCAGGCGGACCGGGGGGACCGGGCGACCCATCCGGGCGAACGCTGCGACCATCGCCCGGTACACCAGGTGGCGCTCGTCGCGGGGAACCCCGTCCGCGCCCTGCCCCTCGACGTCGATCAGCAGTGAGTCGGCGACCTCTGCGCGGACGGTGTCGCGCAGGTCCAGCGCGATCCCGAGGGCGTCGAACCCCGGCCCGAGGTTCGCGCTGGTGGCTGGCACCGAGACCTCGACCGCACCCTCCACGTGCTCCCTGTGCTCCACGAGGCTGCGGCTCAGCGCAGGCCGGCGGCCTCGGCCGCCGCGTCGGTGTCGGCGTCGACGACGACGTCGACCAGGTCGGTGAAGGTGGACAGCGCGGTGTCGATGTCCTTGAGCCCGTGGCCGGTGACCGTGACGACCACGGTGCTGCCGGCGTACGAGCGCCCCTCGCTGTGCTCCACGAGCAGCCCCGCGGCGCCAGCCGCCGAGGCCGGTTCGACGAACACGCCGTCCTGGGCCGCCAGCTCGCGCTGGGCGGAGAGGATCTGGGCGTCGGTGACCGCACGGAACCCGCCGCCGGACTCGCTCGCGGCGGCGACAGCTGCATCCCACGAGGCCGGGTTGCCGATCCGGATGGCCGAGGCCACCGTCTCGGGGTCCGGCACCGGAGCGCCGCTGACGAAGGGGGCGGCGCCCGCCGCCTGCCACCCGTGCATCGCCGGGTGCTTGGTGGAGACGCCCGCCTCGGCGTACTCGCAGTAGCCCTTCCAGTACGCCGTGATGTTGCCGGCGTTGCCGACGGGCAGGACGTGGTGGTCGGGCGCGTCACCCAGCATGTCGACGACCTCGAAGGCAGCGGTCTTCTGCCCCTCGATGCGCATGGGGTTGACGGAGTTGACCAGCGCCACCGGGTAGTCCTCGGCCAGCGTGCGGCAGATGGTCAGGCAGTCGTCGAAGTTGCCGCGCACCTGGATCACCTGCGCGCCGTGCAGGACGGCCTGGGCCATCTTGCCGGCGGCGATCTTGCCCTGCGGCACCAGCACCAGGGGCGTGATCCCCGCGGCCGCCGCGTAGGCGGACATCGAGGCGGAGGTGTTGCCGGTGGAGGCGCACACGACGGCCTTCGCCCCCTGGCCGACCGCCACGGAGAGCGCGACGGTCATGCCACGGTCCTTGAACGACCCGGTCGGGTTGTTGCCCTCGACCTTGAGCCACACCTCCGCGTCGAGCAGTCCGCTGAGCCAACGACTGGGCACGAGGGGGGTGCCCCCCTCGCCCAGGGTCACGGTGGGCGTGCCGTCGGGCACCTGGAGAAGGTCGCGGTACTCCTCGAGCACGCCGCGCCACTGGTGGGCACTCATCGCTGGTCGGACTCCCCTTCGACACGCATCACCGAGGAGACGTCATGGACGTACTCCTTCTCCTGGAGCGCCGCCACGGTTGCGGACAGCGCGGCGTCCGGCGCCCGGTGCGAGACGACGACGAGCTGAGCGTCGTCCCCCCGCCCCTCCTGTCGGACGGTCTGGATCGAGACGTCGTGCTCGGCGAAGACCTGGGCCACCGCCGCAAGGACGCCCGCGCGGTCGTCGACGTCGATCTGCACGTGGTAGCGGGTCGTGGTCTCCCCCATCGATAGCACCGGCCGCTGGGCGTACGCCGACTCCCCGGCCCCGCGCACGTTCCCGAGGCGGTTGCGGGCCACGGTCACCAGGTCACCGAGGACCGCGCTCGCCGTCGGCGCACCGCCGGCACCAGGACCGTAGAACATCAGCTCGCCGGCAGCGTCACTCTCGACGAAGACGGCGTTGTAGGCCTCGCGGACGCTGGCCAGCGGGTGGCTCCTCGGCAGCATCGCCGGGTGCACGCGGGCGCTCACCGCAGTGCCGCCCGGGCCTTCGACGAGCTCGCAGATCGCCAGCAGCTTGACCACGCACCCCATCTCGCGCGCGGCGAGGATGTCGGAGGAGGAGACCTCGGTGATGCCCTCGCGGTGCACGTCCGCTGCGGTCACCCGGGTGTGGAAGGCCAGGCTCGCCAGGATCGCGGCCTTCGCGGCGGCGTCGAAGCCCTCGATGTCGGCGGTCGGGTCGGCCTCGGCGTACCCGAGCGCCTGCGCCTCCTCGAGGGTCTCGGTGAACCCGGCCCCGGTGGTGTCCATCTTGTCGAGGATGAAGTTGGTGGTCCCGTTGACGATCCCGAGGACCCGGGTGACTCGGTCGCCGGCCAGCGACTCGCGCAGCGGTCGCAGGATCGGGATGGCGCCGGCCACGGAGGCCTCGTAGTAGAGGTCGCGGTCGGCCTTCTCGGCGGCGGCGAAAAGGGTGCTGCCGTCCTCGGCCAGCAGCGCCTTGTTCGCGGTCACCACCGAGGCACCGCTCTCGAGGGCGGCGAGGATCAGGGACCGGGCCGGCTCGATCCCCCCGATCACCTCGACGACGAGGTCGACGTCGTCGCGGCGGACGAGGGCGTCGGCGTCGGTGGTCAGCAGATCGGCGGGGAGGTCCACCTCCCTCGGGGCGTCGAGGCGGCGCACGGCCACACCGACCAGGTCCACAGGCGCGCCGACGCGGGCAGCGAGGTCGTCGGCCTGCTCGCGCAGCAGGCGGGCGACCTGGCTGCCGACCGAGCCGCAGCCGAGGAGTGCCACCCCGAGACGTCGCGCGTCGGACGGGGACGTCGCCGAGCGGGGTTCCATGTCAGGCATTGTGGATCATCGCCTCCGCGGTCGCAGGCTTCATCGGGGCCCGTCCGGCTCCTGAGATGCTGCGGGCCAGCCCACGTCGGTGCGCAGCAGGTCGTCCTCCGTCTCGCGACGGACCACCACCTGCGCGACGCCGTCGCGCACCGCGACGACCGGCGGTCGCAGCGCGTGGTTGTAGTTGCTGGCCAGCGACCGGCAGTAGGCGCCGGTGCCCGGGACGGCAAGCAGGTCGCCGGGGCTGACGTCGCCGGGCACGAACTCGTCCTTCACGACGATGTCGCCGGCCTCGCAGTGCTTGCCGACCACGCGGGCCAGGACCGGGGGTGCTGCCGACGCCCGCCCCGCGAGGGTGCAGCTGTAGTCCGCGCCGTACAGGGCGGTGCGCACGTTGTCGCTCATGCCGCCGTCGACGGACACGTAGAGGCGCCGCGCTCCGCCGTCGAGGGCGACCTCCTTGACCGTCCCGACCTCGTAGACGGTGCACACCGACGGCCCGACGATCGCGCGGCCGGGCTCGATCGAGAGACGTGGCTCAGCGATCCCGAGCCCGCGGCACTCGTGGGCGACGATCTTCGACATCTCGGTGGCGAGCTGGGCGGGATCGCTCGGGTCGTCCTGAGTGGTGTAAGCGATGCCGAACCCGCCGCCGAGATCCATCTCCGGCAACTCCACGCGAAGCTCCTCGGCGACACGGGCGTGCAGGGCCAGGACACGGCGCGCGGCAACCTCGAACCCGGAGGCGTCGAAGATCTGCGAGCCGATGTGGGAGTGCAGGCCGAGCAGCCGGAGGCCGGGGGCGGCCAGCACCTGGCGCACCGCCTCGAGGGCGTCGCCCGTGGTGATGGAGAAACCGAACTTCTGGTCCTCGTGAGCGGTGGCGATGTACTCGTGCGTGTGGGCCTCGACGCCGGCGGTGACTCGCACCATCACCGCGGTCTCGCGACCTGCCTCCGCGGTCAACGCGGCGAGCCGCTCGATCTCCAGGAACGAGTCGAGGACGACCCGTCCGACACCGACCTCGACGGCGCGGCGCAGCTCGGCGACGGTCTTGTTGTTGCCGTGGTAGCCGATGCGGGCGGGGTCGAACCCGGCGGCGAGCGCGACGCTGAGCTCACCGTCGGAGCAGACGTCGAGGCAGAGGCCCTCCTCCGCCACCCACCGCGCCACAGTCGTGCACAGGAAGGCCTTGCCCGCGTAGAAGACGTCGTACTCGCCGAACGCGTCGCGGAACGCACGTGCCCGGCTGCGGAAGTCCTCCTCGTCGAGGACGTACGCCGGCGAACCGTGCTCGGCGACCAGATCGGGAAGGCGGACTCCCCCGACCTCCAGCACCCCGTCGACCTTGCGCGCGGTCTCCGACCACAGGTGCTGCACGAGGGCGTTCGGGTCGGCCGGCTGGCGCAACCAGGCCGGCCCACGGCCCGACTCGGCGTGGGCCCACCCGGCCTCGTGCGAGCGGCCGCTCACATCCGCTCCGGGGCGGAGACGCCGAGCAGGGCGAGGCCGTTGGCGAGCACCGTACGGGTCGCCGCGACCAGGACGAGCCGGGCACGGTGCAGGTCGCTGGTCTCCTCGTCACCGCGAGGCAGAACCCGGCAACTGTCGTAGAAGCGGTGGTAGATCCCTGCGGTCTCCTCGAGGTAGCGGGCGACCCGGTGCGGCTCGCGCAGCTCCGCGGCGCTCGCCACCACGCGGGGGAACTCCGCCAGCGCTCGCAGCAGGTCGCCTTCCTTCGCGTCCAGCAGCAGGCTCGTGTCTGCCTCCGTGCTCGCTCCGAGGCCGAGGTCGGCAGCGTTGCGCAGCAACGAGGCGACCCGGGCATGGGCGTACTGCACGTAGTAGACCGGGTTGTCGTTGGAGGCCCGAGTCCACACATCGAGGTCGATGTCGATGTTGGAGTCGGAGCTGTAACGCGCCAGTGCGTAGCGCGAGGCGTCCACCCCGAGGGCGCTCACCAAGTCATCGATCGTCACCACGGTGCCCGCACGCTTGGACATCCGCATCGGCTCTCCGTCGCGGACGAGGTTGACCATCTGGCCGATGAGGATCTCGAGGTTCGTGCCCGGCACGTCACCGAAGGCGGCGCACATCGCCATCATCCGTCCGACGTAGCCGTGGTGGTCGGCGCCGAGCATGATCAGGCAGCGGTCGAAGCCCCGCTCGCGCTTGTCGAGGTAGTAGGCGAGGTCGCCGGACAGGTAGGCGCCTTGACCGTCGGACTTGACCACCACCCGGTCCTTGTCGTCACCGAACTGCTCGGTGGCCAGCCATACGGCGCCCTCCTTCTCGTAGACAGTGCCGCGCTCGCGCAGGCGCTCGACGGCTCGGTCGACCGCGCCGCTGCGGTGCAGCTCGTCCTCGTGGAAGTAGACGTCGAAGTCGACGCCGAAGTCGTGCAGGCTCTGCTTGATCTCGGTGAACATCATCTGGACACCGAGCTCGCGGTAGACCTCCTGCGCCTCCTCGTCAGGCAGGTCGGGAGCGTCAGGACGCTGCGCGGTGGCCGCCGCCGCGATGTCGTGGATGTACTGCCCGCCGTACCCGTCCTCGGGCGCCTGCTGCCCCCGGGCGCTGGCGAGCAGGGAGGAGCTGAACCGGTCGATCTGGGAGCCGTGGTCGTTGAAGTAGTACTCACGTGTGACCTCGGCACCGGCCGCCGTGAAGATCCGACCCAGGGCGTCGCCGACCGCTGCCCAGCGCACTCCACCAAGATGGATCGGTCCGGTGGGGTTGGCCGAGACGAACTCGAGGTTGATCCGCTCGCCGGCGAACGCGTCGTTGCGTCCGTAGTCCGCCCCGGCCTGCACGATCTGGGCAGCCACCTGCCCCTGCGCCCCCGCGTCGACGGTGATGTTGAGGAAGCCCGGACCGGCGACCTCCACCCCAGCGATCCCGGGCGCTGACCCGAGGCGCTCGGCGAGCAGCGCGGCCAGCTCACGCGGGTTGCTCGCGGCCCTCTTCGCCAACTGGAGGGCGACATTGGTGGCGTAGTCGCCGTGCCCCTTCTGCCGGGGTCGCTCGACCGTCACCGTCGAGGGGACGTCGGCGGCATCGAGCGCGACGGCGCCCTCGGCGACGAGTCCGGCGAGGACGTCGAGGACGGTGGTGGCGAGCTGGTCGGGAGTCACCGGCCAAGGGTAACGACGGCTCTCGCAGCCGCTCCGGGGACGTCCGCGACGCACGGGAACCCCGATTCGCCGCGTTCCGGGAGGCGGCGGTACAGTCACCGCAGTCTCGCGCCGGCCTGTTCGGGGCGGGAGTCTTGCCTCCGTAGCTCAGGGGATAGAGCACTGGTTTCCGGTACCAGTGGCCGCAGGTTCGAATCCTGCCGGGGGCACCACTGCTTTCGTGTGATCCAACCCACGCGGCGCCTTTGGGGCGATCCGTCCGCAAATGTCCAATTCTGGCGGAAACTGTCTTAAAATTTCCGCAACATTCCCGTCAATTCCGGTGCACATCCGTGCACAATGATGACTGCTCGGCGGGTTCCCCCGCCCGGCGACGGACGACCGCGCAGGATCTCTCAATCTTTCTCTCTCGGGTGTGCGGACCCTCCAGCAAGACTCATCCGCCACCCATGAAAGACGGGGAACTTCTCGTGAGATCGACCACCTCGCGGTTCGCCAGGGCGACCGCCATGCTCACCACCCTGGGGGTCATGACCGCCAGCGCCCTCGTGCTCGCCGGCGCCACCGCCCCCGCCCAGGCACACCACCTCGGCAAGAAGGTCACCACCGACTTCTCGTTCCAGAGCAGCAACTGGGCCACGCGCGTCATCGCCAACGACGTCGAGCTCCGCTCCGCCCGGACTGCCTACGCCTACATCGCCTGCACTCGCGTAGCGAACCGACACACCCGGACGCTCGGGCAGACCGCCAAGGTCAACGCCAACGAGATGATCCAGGTCTCCGGCCTGGAGAGCCAGGTCCAGACCTACTTCAAGCGCAAGAAGGGCGAGACCGGCGTCCGCGGCACCAACGTGATCGCGTCCGTCGAGCTCGGCAGCAACGACGGCCCGAAGCTCACCATCGAGGGGCTGCGCACCGTGGCTCGCGCCTTCCACGTCCGCGGCAAGGGCTTCCGCACCGCCAAGAGGATCAACTGGGCCAGCATCGGGCTCGACATGGCAGGCCAGGGGTCCGGCACCGGAACCCCCCTGGACGACCTGATCAAGGCCATCAACACCCAGGTCGTGGGCGAGGTCTTCGGCGTCCTGGCGGAGAACGGTCCGATCGCGATCCCCGGCCTCGGCGAGATCGCCCTCGGCCGCAGCTTCCAGCGCCGCAAGCGCGGGTCCATCGAGCGGAGCCAGTACGCGATCGTGGTGAAGCTGGAGAACGGCTCGAAGGTGCAGATCGGCCGCGCCTGGGCCAAGATCTCCACCGACGTGCCCAGCGGCGTCTTCCACGGTGCCGGCTACGGCACCAACATCACCGCGCTCGAGAGCGGCGAGACCGGCCCGATCGTCCGGGTCGGCCGCACCGCTGCCAAGCCGCTGCCCTGCAACGGCACCGACGGCAAGATCCAGTCCCGTTCGCTGGCCGGGTTGAACTTCCTCGCCCAGAACGCCATCGAGATCGACGCCATCAAGTCCTCGGTCCTCGGTGAGTTCGGCAAGGGCAAGCGCGCCCGGGGCTGGACCCAGAACGAGATCGCCAAGGTCAACCTCGGCGACGGGGCACTGGTCCTCAGCGCGATCAAGGGCCGGGCCAACGTGCGTCGCGGCGCCAAGGGCAAGGTGTTCGCCAACAGCCGAGGCACCAACGGGGCGATCTCGATCACCGCCGGTGGTGAGGAGTACACGGCTGCAGAGCTGCTCGCCGCACTGGAGAACGAGGAGATCGTGATCCCCGGGCTGCTGGCGATCCGCTTCAACGTGAAGAAGAAGCTGCGCCGCGGCATCAAGGTGGTGGCCGTACGGATCACCATCGCCGAGGAGACCACGACCGGC
>JAUYLL010000116.1 GCA_030698375.1 Nocardioides sp.
CCTCGGCAGCCTGGCGCGCCAGGTGAGGATAGGATGCCGCGCTGGCCGCCTGCCCGGAGCTGGTGGCCGCGCGCCGCGAGAAGGACGGCCGGTGGGCGGTCCACGTCGTCCGCCACGGCCGGTTGGCGGCCGCGGGCACCATCCCGCCAGGCGCTCACGCCGGCCACTGGGTGGCCCAACTGCGCGCCTCGGCCGAGACCGTCCTCCCGGGACCGGGGCCCCTACCGGGCGCGACGGCGGAGGAGACGTCGCTGCTGGCGCGCTGGGTGGAGTCCGAGGGCGTACGCCTGGTCCACCTCGACGGCACCTGGGCCTGGCCCGTCGCCGGCGCCGCACGCCACCTGGCGGTCCACGACGCCGTCGCCGCCTCGCGACGCGAGCTCGTGCCCTTCGACGAGCGGCGCTCGGTCGCGCCCGTCCACCAGCCGGCGCGCTAGTTTGAGCCCATGATCACCGCCATCGTCTTCGTGAAGGCCGACGTCGCCCGCATCCCCGAGGTCGCCGAGGCGATCGCGACGCTCGACGGCGTGAGCGAGGTCTACTCGGTGACCGGCCAGATCGATCTCATCGCGATGGTCCGGGTGCGCCAGGCCGAGGACGTCGCCGCCGTGGTGGCCGACCGGCTCAACAAGATCCCGGGGATCCTCTCCACCGAGACCCACATCGCCTACCGCGCCTACTCCCAGCACGACCTGGAGTCGGCGTTCTCCCTCGGTCTCGACTAGCCGACCCCGCCACCTGCGTCGGCGCGTTCAGTGTTGTAGGGGTGCATGCAAGGGCGTCACGCGAGCCGGTTCAGCCCGCGCGGCCGGCACCTTCGGCCCTGATCGGTCTCTCACTCTGGCCGGCGGGCATCAGTGGTTGCCAGAACGCCGGATAGATCAAGACGAGTCCGCCGTTAAGCGCCACGAGGTGCAGTAGCCCCAGCATGCCGCCGTGCGTGGCGAGGATCGTCAGCCCGAGGTGAAGCAGGACGCCTACTCCCGCGGTCAGCAGCCGGGTCCGCCGGAACCACAGGCCGATAGCCAGCCACAGCTCGGTGACCACCACAGCGGCGGCTGCGACGGAGAGCCACGGCTGGACGAGAAACGGCTCGAGCCAGGCGGACTGGGGACGGCTGGCGGCCAGTTTATGCAGGTTGTCGCCCATGAGCCATGAGGGCTGGAGCTTGGACAGGGCCGCGAAGGCGTACACCGTGCTGAGCAAGACCTTGGCCACGACGAGTTGATCCCGCGGCCGGTGGGGCGCGGTCATCAGAGCCAGCGCCAACCACACGATGAGCATGATCGCGTAGTCGGCCCACAGGCCGAGGAGGAAAAGGTCTGTGGCGGACATGACAAGGACTGCCACCGAGACGGGGACCACGCCGCGGCCCAGCCACAAGTAGACGGCGACCACCCCCCATGCCAAAGCCCACACGAGGATGAGGCGTGAGGCCGCGAGATCCTGCATTCCGAGCGCGAGGAAGAGGTGGCGCACCGACCAGACCAGGGACAGGAGGGCGAGAACCCTGCCGACCGAGTAGGCGCTCACGGAGCGCACTCATTGTCGCCGGAGTTACCCCAGCAACTGGTGTGCATCTGCCAGCCGAAAGGGATTTGCCCCCGAGAAGGGTCCGACCAGCGCAAGATGAGGAGCAGCGTTGGGACGAGGACGATGGCTAGCGCCACAACCAGGGTGCGACGCCGCGTCGTCGCCACGACTGCCCGGACATCCTGCAAGGTCCCCATCAGCTGCCCTCCTCCGCACCTAAGAGACGACTTTTTGGTTTTGAGGGGACCATTCCGGCTCGCATGTGCTCTGGAAATGGCGTCCTCGCGTTTTCCGGACATTGATTTACTGCCGTTCTGGCGGCGTTGCGGAACCTGTCAATCTTATTGAATATGCTTCTTCACCCGGTTGGCGACACCGGGATCGAGTGGCCTCGCTGCCCGCGGACAGCAGGTTGGCCTACGCGCTCCAGGACGAAGGCGGGACCATCGAGGCCACGGTGACAAGGACCTCCTGCTGCGAGCCCCCGCGAACTGACCGCAACCTCAGCGCGCCGAGGCCTCGACCCAGCGCTCGAGAACACCCGCCGCCGCGCCGGAGTCCAGGGACTCCTCCGCACGCCGCATGCCGACGGCGATCCGCTCGAGCGGCGTACCCGGGTCATCGGCGTGGACGGCGAGCGCGGCGCCGGCGTTGAGGACCACCGCGTCGCGGACCATGCCGGTCTCCCCCGCCAGCAGGGCCCGGACCACGCCTGCGTTGTACGCCGCGTCGTGCCCGCGCAGCCCCTCTGCGGTGCCTGGAGCCAGCCCCAGCTCGGCCGGGTCGAGGGTGAACCGGTCCACCTCGCCCCCGCGGACGGCCCAGACCTGCGAGGTGGTGGTGGTGGTCAGCTCGTCAAGACCGTCGTCGCCGCGGAAGACCCAGGCGTCGACCCCGCGCCCGGCGAAGACGCCCGCCATCACGGGCGCCATGGCCAGGTCGGCGCAGCCGATGGCCTGGGCGGCAGGACGGGCCGGGTTGGCCAGCGGGCCGAGGAAGTTGAAGGTGGTGGCCACCCCGAGCTCGCGACGCGGGACGGCCGCGTGCCGCAGGGCCGGGTGGAAGGCCGCGGCGAAGCAGAAGGTGATCCCGACCTCGCTGGCAAGCGACTCCACCCGCTCGACGGGCAGGTCCAGACGGATGCCGAGGTGCTCGAGGACGTCGGCGGTGCCGGACTTCGAGGACGCCGAGCGGTTGCCGTGCTTGACGACGGTCACCCCGGCGCCCGCGGCCACGATCGCGGCCATCGTGGAGATGTTGACCGACATCGAGCGGTCGCCGCCGGTGCCGACGACGTCGAGGGTGCGGCCCGGCACCTCGATCAGCCGGGCGTGCTCGAACATCGTCGCGACCAGACCGGTGACCTCCTCGACGGTCTCGCCCTTGGCGCGCAGCGCGACCGCGAAGCCGGCGATCTGCGCGGGCGTCGCCTCGCCGGTGAGAATCTCGCCCATCGCCCAGGCGGTCTCGCGGGCCGCGAGGTCGCGACCCTGGACGAGCGCGGTGATCACCTCGGCCCAGGACGGCTCGCTCGCCGCCGTGGGCGCAGGGGTCGTCATCGGCCCCGTCAGCGCGTGGACGCCGGGACGCGGGAGCGCAGCAGCCCCACGACGGTCTCGGCGAGCTGGATCGGGTCGATCGGGTGGAGCACGACCGCCTCGGCGCGCGACCAGGTCGCCAGCCAGGCGTCCTGCGGTCGCCCGGCGAGCACCAGGATCGGCGGGCAGGCGAAGATTTCGTCCTTCATCTGCTTGGCGATCCCCATGCCCCCGGCGGGGACGGCCTCGCCGTCGAGGATCGCGAGGTCGATCACCCCGGCGTCGAACTGCTGGACCACCACAGGCTCGGTCGCCACCTCGACGAACTCGAGCGTCGGCAGGTCCGGGTGCGGCCGACGGCCGAGTCCGAGGATGACCTGCTGGCGGACGTCGCTGTCGTCGCTGTAGACGAGGATCTTCAGCGGGCGCGCGGGCGAGGATGCGGTGTGGCTCACGCGGGCGATGCTACCGGGCGGGCGCCCCGCGGCTCTGCCAGGCTGGTCCCCTCAGGCGTCGAGCCCGGCTGGTCAGTGCCGTGGCGCGGGCCCTGGTCGCGCACCGGCACCATCGGCTGGTGGCCTGGGCGCGTCGGCCGCGCTGCCCCCCGGCCCCTGCGGACCACCGGTCCCGCCGGACGCTGCCTGGGCCTGCCGCTCGAGCCGGTCGAGGCGGTCGAGGCGGCGGTCCTCCCGCTTGGCCTCGGCCAGGGACTGACGCACCCACTGGACGAAGAGGGTGCCGAAGAACAGCAGACCGATCGCGTCGCCCGAGGCCCACAGGATGGCGCCGGCCAGGTGCTGGTCGGCGAAGGCGTCGGGCAGCCAGCCATACCCGGGCAGCGCCCGCAGCGCCGTGTAGTGGTCCCCCCCGATCAGGGTGGACTGGTCCATGATCGTCACGCCCAGGAAGGCGTGGAAGGGCAGTGTGAGGAAGATCAGCATCAGCCGGAACGGGAAGGCGATCCGCCCCGGCACCGGGTCCACGCCCAGCAGCGGCCAGAAGAAGAGGGTGCCGACCAGCACGAGGTGGATATGCATCATCTCGTGCACGTACGCCGACGCCAGGCTCGCGTCGTACCAGCCGGTGAAGTAGAGCGCCCACGGGCTGAGCACGTAGAGGGCGAAGGCCAGCGGCGGGAAGGCCAGCACCGCCGCCACCTTCGAGTGCAACACCGCCAGCAGCCAGCGGCGCGGCCGCCGCGGCAGGGTCCGCAGCGCGAGCGTCACCGGGGCCCCGAGCGCCAGGAAGAGCGGCACCACCATCGACAGCATCATGTGCTGGACCATGTGCACGCTCAGCAACGTCGTGTCGTACGCCGCGATCCCCGACGAGGTCGCGACGTAGAAGCTCCCCAGCCCGAGGCCCACGAAGGAGATCGTCCGCCAGACCGGCCACCGGTCCCCCCGGGCGCGCAGGCGCGCCACACCCCACAGGTAGAGCCCGGCGGCCCAGACGACGCCGACGAACAGCAGCGGGCTCATGCCCCACTCGGTGAACACCCGGGAGAGCTCGAACGGGGGCAGCGGCTCACCCTCGGCGGGCCCGGCCAGCAGCACGCCCAGCACGGGGTCGAGAGGGGAGGTCACGCGCGACAGCACCCGGCCACTGTAGGTCGCCGTCACGGGCTACCGGAGGCCGGGAACCCCGGCACGACGCGCAGTGTGGGGAAGATGACTCGCCAAACCCGGGGGTCGGCGTGCTCGCCTCCCAGGCTCGGGACATAATGGCGCCGTGGCGACAGCAACTGCGATTCCGGCATCCCGTCTGCACGGGCACCACGACCGACCCAGCATGGTCAGCGTGGGCACGATCGTCTGGCTCTCCTCGGAGCTGATGTTCTTCGCGGCGCTCTTCGCCGCCTACTTCACGATCCGGAGCGTCAGCCCGGAGCTGTGGGGCCAGGAGACCGAGCTCCTGAACGTGCCGTTCGCCACCGCGAACACCACGATCCTGGTGCTCTCCTCGCTCACCTGCCAGCTCGGCGTCTTCGCCGCCGAGCGCGGCCAGGTCGGCCGCACCGGCTCGGTGTGGCAGGTCAAGGGCTGGGGCCTGCGTGAGTGGTTCATCCTCACCTACGTCATGGGCGCCATCTTCATCGGCGGCCAGGCGCTGGAGTACGCCGAGCTCGTGCACGAGGGCCTGACGATCTCGTCCACGGCGTACGGCTCGATGTTCTACCTGACCACCGGTTTCCACGGCATCCACGTCGTCGGCGGTCTGCTCGCCTTCCTCTTCGTGCTCGGGCGCACGTACCTCGCCCGGAAGTTCACCCACGAACAGGCCGTCAGCGCCATCGTCGTGTCCTACTACTGGCACTTCGTCGACGTCGTCTGGATCGGCCTGTTCGCCACGATCTATCTCATCCAGTAGGTCAGCCCCGGTTCAACCGGCCGTCCCCCGTCAGCAGGAAGCCAGGACAAGGAAGACCACGTGCGACTTCTCCCCACTCGCTCGCAGCGCGGACCGTTGCAGCGCACCGCCCGTCGCCTCTCGACGCACCGCCGCAGCCGGTTCGCCGGTGTCGCGGTGATGCTGGCGGGCCTGCTGGTCACCGGTGGCGCCTACGCGCTGCTCAGCCCGGCCGGCGCCTCCAGCGAGGTCACCGACGACGCGACCTCGGTCGCTGAGGGTCGCGCCCTCTTCCTCGTCGGCTGTTCCTCGTGCCACGGCAAGAACGCCGAGGGCATCGTGACCCAGCGCGGCACCCAGTACGGCCCGTCCCTGGTCGGTGTCGGCGCTGCCTCGGTCGACTTCCAGGTCGGCACCGGCCGCATGCCGATGGCCGCCCCCGGCGCCCAGGCCCCGCGCAAGGACCGCGTGTACGACGAGCAGGAGACCGCGGCGCTCGCGGCGTACGTCGCCTCGCTCGGCCCCGGCCCGGCCGTCCCCGACGAGCGGTACACCGACGTCTCCGACGCCACCAACGAGGACATCGTCCGCGGCGGGGAGTTCTTCCGCACCAACTGCACCGCCTGCCACAACTTCGTCGGGGCCGGGGGCGCTCTGCCCGGCGGCAAGTACGCCCCGGCCCTCAACGACATCGAGGAAAAGCACCTCTACCAGGCCATGCTGACCGGCCCCCAGCAGATGCCGGTGTTCTCCGACGACGTGCTCACGCCGGACGAGAAGCGACAGATCATCGCCTACATCAAGTCGATCGACGAGCAGCCCGGCTACGGCGGTTACGGCATGGGCTCGCTGGGTCCGGTCAGCGACGGCATGTTCGCCTGGATCCTCGGCATCGGCGGACTCGTCGGCTTCGCTGTGTGGATCGCCGCGCACTCGACGCGCTCGAAGAAGAAGGTGGAAGCGTGAGCGACCAGAGGACCACTCCGGCCGTCCCCGGCAACGACGACGCGGTGATCGACCCGCACTCCTCAGTGCCGGCCGAGCCGATCGACAACCCGGGGCTCCCGGCGCACCAGCCGCGCCCGACGGACATTGACCCCAAGGCCGCCAAGCGCGCCGAGCGCCAGGTCGCGTCGCTCTTCCTGCTCTCGATCGTCTTCGCGTTCCTCTTCGTGGTGGCGTACTTCGTCTTCGAGATCGGCGAGGACCCGGACCTCTTCGGCGGCTTGGGCGCCTCGAACCTCTTCCTCGGCCTGACGATGGGCCTGTCGATGCTCGCCATCGGCATCGGCGCCGTGCAGTGGGCCCGCAAGCTCATGAGCGACGTCGAGATCGTCGAGCAGCGCCACCCGGCCGCCTCCTCGCCGGACGACCGCGCCGAGGTGCTGGCCGCCCTCCAGCAGGGCCTGGACGACTCGGGCATCGCCCGTCGTCCGCTGATCCGCAACACCCTGCTGGGGGCCCTCGCGGTCTTCCCGATCCCAATGGTCGTGCTGCTCCGTGACCTGGGCCCGCTGCCCGGCGACACCCTTGCTCGCACGGTCTGGGCCGAGGGCATGCGCGTCGTCAACGACATCTCCGGCACCCCCATCCGCCCCGAGCAGGTCCAGATCGGCCAGCTCATCAACGCCGAGCCGGCGGTCTTCTTCGAGACCGACGCGGACGGCGAGCCGATCTACACCGACCACGAGATCCTCATCGAGAAGACCAAGGCCGCGGTCATCGTGGTCCGGATGGAGCCGCAGGACATCACCCCCGCGGCCGGGCGCGAGAACTGGGGCGTGGAGGGCATCCTCTGCTACTCCAAGATCTGCACCCACGTGGGCTGCCCGATCTCCCTGTGGGAGCGGCAGACCCACCACCTCCTCTGCCCCTGCCACCAGTCGACCTTCGACCTCGCTGACAACGGTCGGGTGATCTTCGGCCCGGCCGCTCGTGCGGTGCCCCAGCTACCCTTGGCCGTGGACTCAGAGGGATACCTGATCGCGACGCAGGACTTCGACGAGCCGGTCGGACCGAGCTATTGGGAGCGTGGCTGAGAATGAGCACCACCGGCGGTACCCCCGCGGCGAGCACCAACGGCACCACCCCCGCTTCGACGGGCAAGCCGAGCCGCCTCGCAGGCCCGGCGAACTGGGCCGACGAGCGTCTGGGCATCGGCAAGTCGACCAAGAAGCAGCTGCGCAAGGTCTTCCCCGACCACTGGTCGTTCATGCTGGGCGAGATCGCGCTGTGGAGCTTCGTGGTCCTGCTCATCACCGGCGTCTTCCTGAGCCTGTGGTTCAAGCCGAGCATGGCCGAGGTCACCTATCTCGGGTCCTACGACCAGCTGCGCGGCCTGCACATGTCGGAGGCCTACGCCTCGACGCTCGACATCTCCTTCGACGTCCGTGGCGGCCTGCTCATGCGGCAGATGCACCACTGGGCTGCTCACCTGTTCATCGGCGCAATGTTCATCCACATGATGCGCGTCTTCCTCACGGGCGCGTTCCGCAAGCCGCGTGAGCTGAACTGGATCATCGGCGGCATGCTGCTGCTGCTCGGCATCCTCGAAGGCTTCGCCGGCTACTCGCTGCCCGACGACCTGCTCTCCGGCACCGGCCTCCGCATCGCCGACGGCCTGGTGAAGGCGACCCCGGTGCTCGGCACCTACATGTCGTTCTTCCTCTTCGGTGGGGAGTTCCCAGGCGACGTCATCATCTCCCGGCTCTACATCGCCCACGTGCTGCTCATCCCAGGCCTGATCCTGGCGTTGATTGCGGCCCACATGATGCTGCTCGTCTACCACAAGCACACGCAGTGGCCCGGCGCCGGACGGACCAACGAGAACGTCGTCGGCTTCCCGATGATGCCGGTGTACGCCGCCAAGGCCGGCGGGTTCTTCTTCATCGTCTTCGGCTTCACCGCGATCCTCGGCGCGACGCTGCAGATCAACGGCGTGTGGGGCTACGGCCCGTACAACCCCGCCGAGGTGACCGCAGGCTCGCAACCCGACTGGTACATGGGCTTCGCCGAGGGACTGATGCGCATCTTCCCGGGCTGGGAGTCCGTGATCTTCGGCTACACGGTCAGCTGGAACGTCATGATCCCCGGCCAGATCATCCCGCTCACGATGTTCGCCATCTTCCTGGCCTACCCCTTCATCGAGCAGTGGATCACCGGTGACAAGCGCGAGCACCACCTGCTCCAGCGCCCGCGCAACGCCCCGAGCCGCACCGCCTTCCTGGCGGCGATGGTCACCCTCTACGGCCTGCTCTGGGCCGCAGGCGGCAATGACATCCTCGCGGTGGTCTTCCAGCTCAACCTCAACTGGATCACCTACTTCATGCGGGTCGCGGTCTTCGTGCTGCCGATCCTGGTGTTCATCCTCACCCGTCGCTGGTGCATCAGCCTCCAGCGTCACGACAGCGAGGTCCTGCTCCACGGCTACGAGACCGGCATCATCATGCGGGCACCCGAGGGTGCGTACTCCGAGCGGCACCTGCCGATCGACCCGGAGCGCGCCTACACCCTCACCGCCCGCGAGCGTGACGAGGTCTACGAGCTCGAGTCCGGCACCAACGAGCATGGTGTCGCTGCACCGAACGCCCGGATGCAGCGCTTCCGGGCCCGCCTGTCGGCCTACTGGTACGGCTACAACGTCCAGAAGCCGACCCGCGAGGAGCTCCTCGAGGCGCACGAGCACGCAGCCCACGAGCTCGAGGCGCACGACGACCAGCACTCCGCGGACGGCCACCAGTTCGACGGCCGCCACGACGTGGAGGGCGAGGAGCTCACCCACCGCCACTAAGCGGCAGCACGACCACGACGAGGGCCCCGGACCGGCAACGGTCCGGGGCCCTCGTCGTCTCGCGGGGTGCTAGTACAGCGCCGAGCCCGCGCTCCTCACGACAGCGCCGAGCCCCCGCGGTACTCCCGGAACGGGACGCTCCAGTCCCCCCAGCCGTTCTCCACCGTGATCCGGCGCTTCGAGCCCCGCACCACCACCACGTCACCGCGTCGCGTGCGCTCGTGGAGCCAGCGCGCGTCCGGGGTGCTCAGCCCCACACAGCCGTGGCTGACGTTCGCCGACCCTTGGGACCCCACCGACCACGGCGCGGCGTGGACGAACTCCCCGGAGTTCGTCACCCGCAACATCCTCGATGCGGTAGTAGTCCGGGTCACCCGGGCCGATCCCCGTGGTCGCGACGTCCATCGTCTTGGTCCGGTGCTTCTCCATCACGACCTTGGTGCCCGACCTGGTGATGAAGCCCGGCTTGCCGGCACTGACCGGCATGGTCCGCACGGCCCGGCCACGGACGTACGTCGTGAGCTCGTGGCGGCGCACGTCGATCCGGTGCACGACCTTCTCCCCCACCGTGAACCCGATCTCCTCCTCGTCCAGCGGGGCGATGCTCGGATAGGTCAGGTCGTCGAGCGAGAGTCGCTCGGTGCGGAAGCGGTGCACGGTGGTGTGCACGCGACCCTCGGAGCCCCGTACCCGGGCACGGGCGACCTACGCCGTCCCCGGCGCCAGCCGCTCGACCGCCTGCCAGCGGGCGACCGGCACCCCGCGACGCGCGAGCCCGCCCTCACCAGGGCCGCCGACCAGCGACACCGTGGGAGCCTCGCCGGCCGAGGCCACCCCGGCTCCCCCGCCGGCCTCTTCCGGAGGCGCCGACGTGCACCCTGCGACGAGGGCGGAGGACAGGACAAGGACGCACAGGTGCGCCAGGGCAGGTCGGGCAGGCAGGGACGGGGCACTCACGCGGTCACGCTAGCAACGCGTCGCGACACCCTGGGAAACGCGGAACGGGGTGGGACGGCCGAGGCCGTCCCACCCCGTCGCGGGTGGTGCTGGTGTCAGTGGGCGTGCTCGCCGCGGTAGTACTCGAAGACGAAACCGGACAGCGCGACCGCGCCGAGGCCCATCCCGATGATGAACAGCCACCAGCCGAAGACGACACCGAGTGCCAGCACCGCGACGCACAGTGCGCACCACAGCGGCCACCAGCTGTACGGCGGGAAGAAGCCCAGCTCGCCCGCGCCGTCGGCGATCTCGCCGTCCTTGCGGTCCTCGGGGCGGGGCTCCATCTTCGCCGCGTGGAAGCCGAGGTAGAGGCTGACCATCGCCGTGAGCAGCGCGGTCATGGTCAGCGCCGAGGTTCCCGTCCAGTCACCGGACATGAACCAGTAGGCGGGGGTGACGAGCACGAAGAAGATCGTGCACACCACGAAGATCCAGGTCTCGGCCTTCATCGGTCGCCGTCCTTCCGGTCATGGCCCTTGTCGTCGTGCTGGTGGTCGGCCGCGTCCTCGACCGAGGTGCCCAGCTGCTCCTCGAGGTGCGCCCGGCGCCCGACCACGTCAGGTGCGTCGGTGCCGACCTCCTCGTCCTGCAGGGCGTCGTTCTCGACCATCTCGAGGGCGGCGATCTCCGGGTGGTGCAGGTCGAAGGCCGGCGACTCCGAGCGGATCCGCGGCAGGGAGTGGAAGTTGTGGCGCGGCGGCGGCGAGCTCGTGGCCCACTCCAGCGACCGGCCCCAGCCCCACGGGTCGTCGACGCCCACCGGGGGCGAGTTGCGGGACTGGTAGACGTTCCACAGGAACGGCAGCGTCGAGGCGGCCAGCAGGAACGCACCCACGGTGGAGATCTGGTTCAGCGTCGTGAACCCATCCCCGGGGAGGTAGTCGGCGTACCGGCGGGGCATGCCCTCGACACCGAGCCAGTGCTGCACCAGGAAGGTCGTGTGGAAGCCGATGAACAGCAGCCAGAAGTGCACCTTGCCGAGGCGCTCGTCGAGCATCTTCCCGGTGAGCTTGGGCCACCAGAAGTAGAACCCGGCGAACATCGCGAACACCACGGTGCCGAACACGACGTAGTGGAAGTGCGCGACCACGAAGTAGGAGTCGGAGACGTGGAAGTCCAGCGGCGGCGAGGCGAGGATGACGCCGGTGAGACCACCGAAGAGGAAGGTCGTCAGGAAGCCGATCGACCAGAGCATCGGGGTGTCGAAGGAGATCGAGCCACCCCACATCGTGCCGATCCAGTTGAAGAACTTCACTCCGGTCGGCACCGCGATGAGGAACGTCATGCCCGCGAAGAACGGCAGGTCGACCGCACCGGTGACGAACATGTGGTGCGCCCACACCGCCACCGACAGGATCGCGATGGCGAGCGTCGCGCCCACCAGGCCGATGTAGCCGAAGATCGGCTTGCGACTGAAGACCGGGAGGATCTCGGTGACGATGCCGAAGAACGGCAGAGCGATGATGTAGACCTCGGGGTGACCGAAGAACCAGAACAGGTGCTGCCACAGGATCGGGCCACCGTGGGAGGCGTCGAAGACGTGCGCCCCGAGCAACCGGTCCGCCTCGAGCGAGAGCAGCGCGCCACCGAGGATCGGGAAGGCGATCAGCACGAGCAGGCTGGTGATGAGCGTGTTCCAGACGAACATCGGCATCCGGAACATCGTCATGCCGGGGGCGCGCATGCAGATGATCGTGGTGATGAAGTTGACCGCACCGAGGATCGTGCCCAGACCGGCGATGTAGAGACCCATGATCCACAGGTCTCCGCCCACGCCGGGTGAGCGGACCGCGTTCGAGAGCGGCGTGTAGGCGAACCATCCAAAGCTCGCCGCACCCTGAGGGGTGAGGAAGCCCGAGGCGGCGATCAGGCCGCCGAAGAGGAACAGCCAGTAGCTGAACATGTTCAGCCGCGGGAACGCGACGTCCGGCGCACCGATCTGGATCGGCATGATCACGTTCGCGAACCCGAAGAACAGCGGGGTCGCGAAGAGCAGCAGCATGATCGTGCCGTGCATCGTGAACAGCTGGTTGTAGAGCTCGTCGTTGACGACCTGCGAGCCCGGGAAGGCCAGCTCGGACCGGATGACCATCGCCATCAGTCCGCCGATCATGAACCAGACGAACGACGTGACGAGGTACATCTTGCCGATCAGCTTGTGATCGGTGGTGGTCATCATGCGGACGACCTGCTGGCCGATCGGCTTCCGCACCGCGGCGGCGCGGGGCGCGTCGCCAGCGGCCTCACTTATGCGGGCTGCGGTCGTCACTCGTCGTCTCCTGTGTCGTATTCGTCGTCGAGACCGATCTGCGTGTCGGCGTCGGCGCCACCGGTGATGAGGCCCGTGCTGCCCTGGGACTCGAGGTCGGCGAGGTAGTCGTCGTACTCGTCGGGGCTGACCACGTCGACGTTGAAGAGCATCCGCGAGTGGTAGGCGCCGCAGAGCTCGGCGCACTTGCCCACGAAGGTGCCCTCACGGCTCGGCGTCACGGTGAAGTAGTTGTCGCGGCCCGGGACGATGTCCATCTTGAAGAGGAACGCCGGCACCCAGAAGGAGTGGATGACATCGGGCGAGCGGAGGTTGATCCGCACCTTCTCGCCCAGCGGCAGCACGAGCGTCGGGGCCTCGGCCGGGGTGCCGACGAAGTGCACCCAGTTCTCGGTGTCGTCCTCCGCGGGCTCGGCGTCCTCGGCGTAGTTGAACGTCCAGGACCACTGCTGACCGACGACCGTGATCGTGCGGTCGGGCGTCGGGTTCGCGAGGACCTTGTTCTGCGCGTCGACGGTGAAGAAGAAGAAGACGATCACCATGATGACCGGCGCGACCGTGTAGAAGATCTCGATCGGCAGGTTGTAGCGCGTCTGCACGGGGATCTCGTCCGCGCTGCGTCGGCGGTAGCGGATCACGGCGTACCCGATGAGGCCCCAGACCAGGACCCCGACGATCATCGCGGCGAGCCAGGCGCCCTGCCAGAGGTCGTAGATCGCCGGCGCCTCTTCCGTGGCCGGCTCGGGCATGGCGAGCCGCCGGATCTGCGCGGTGTCTTCGGCGGAGCATGCACCGAGCACCAAGAGGCTGCCGGACACGAACGTCGCGGTAGCGATGCGGCGTGCACGCTGGGGGAGTTCCAGACCCACGAACAGGCCTCTCTCTCATGGATGACGGTCGAGCAAACGCTACCTCAGAGGGACCGGCGGTCGACGCTCAGGTCGGCAGGTAGGTTCTGCGTGTGACCGGACCCATAGCCGTCGGTCCCGGGGCGTACCTCGACAGCGCCTCGAGCGAGCCGCTCCATCCCGCTGCGCGCGACGTCCTGCTCGCCGCCGTGGACCAGGGGTACGCCGACCCGCGTCGCCTGCACCGGGACGCCCGGTCGGCGCGGCTGCTCCTCGACAACGCCCGCGAGGCCACCGCCGAGAGCCTCGGCACCCGCCCCGACGAGGTCACCTTCACCGCGTCCGGCACCCACGCGACCCACAGCGGCCTGCTCGGGCTGCTGGAGGGGCGCCGGCGCGTCTCACGGAGGCTCCTGTACTCCGCCGTCGAGCACTCGGCCGTCCTGCACGCCGCAGCGTGGGACGGTGACCGCGGTGGTTCCGCCGAGGCCGTGCCGGTCACGCCGACGGCCCGGGTCGACCTCGACGCCCTCGAGCGGCTGCTGGCCGCGGGGTCCACCGCTGCCGTCGCCCTGCAGAGCGCCAACCACGAGGTCGCCACGCTCCAGCCCGTCGCCGAGGCCGCCGAGCTGGCAGCCGCGCACGACACTCCCCTCTTCGTCGATGCCTGCGCCTCCGCGGGACGCGTCCCCCTGCCCGCCGGGTGGTCGGTCGCGGCGGCCAGCGCCCACAAGTGGGGTGGCCCGGCCGGCGTCGGTCTGCTGCTCGTGCGCAAGGGCGCGCGCTGGCGTCCCCCCTTCCCCGTCGATGACCGTGCCGACCCCCGGGCGACCGGGTTCGAGAACGTCCCGGCGGCCCTGGCTGCGGCCGCGGCGCTCCAGGCCGTGGTCGCCGAGCGGCAGGAGGTGGGCCGCCGCCAGCACGCGTTGGTGGACCACGTGCGCGCCCGGGTGGCTGCCGAGGTGCCTGACGTCGACGTCGTGGGCGACCCCGTCGACCGGCTCCCCCACCTGGTCACCTTCTCGTTTCTCTACGTCGACGGCGAGGCCCTGGTCACCGAGCTGGACCGGCGCGGGCACGCGGTCGCCAGTGGGTCCGCCTGCACCGCGAGCACGCTGGCTCCGAGCCACGTGCTGGAAGCCATGGGCGCGCTGACGCATGGCAACGTCCGCGTCTCCCTGGGGCGCGACACCACCGCTGCCCAGGTCGACGCACTGCTCGACGACCTCCCCGGCGTCGTCGCCGACGTCCGGTCGCGGGCAGGGATCCGATGAGCTCCGAGAACGACGCCGAGCAGGATCCCGGGCAGGCCCCGGCGCTCGAGCTCGACTGCCGCGGCCAGCGCTGCCCGCTGCCGATCATCCGGCTCGCCAACGCGATCGGGGACGTCGCCGTGGGCGAGGTCCTCGCCGTCATGGCGACGGACGTCGCCGCCCGCGCGGACGTGCCGGCGTGGTGCCGGATGCGAGGGCACGACTACCTGGGCGAGGCGATCGCCGGCGACGGCGTGCCGGCGTACCGGGTGCGCCGGCGGCACTGAGACCGCGCCCGACCGACCGGCAGGTCAGCGAGCGGGCTGCAGGTACGCCGCGACGTCGTCGGCCGCCACGTCGCCGTACGCCGTCCGGGTGCGCGCCACGAACGCCGAGGCATCGAAGGAGTACTCCTGGGTGCCGACCCGCTCGACGACGTAGGCGGCGAGCACACAGCCCAGCTGGCAAGCCCGCTCGGTGCTCAGGCCCCAGGTCAGCGCCGCGAGGTACCCCGCGCGGAACGCGTCACCGACCCCGGTCGGCTCGACGGCCCGGACCCCCGGGACAGCAGGCACGACCACCGGCGCGGCCCCGGCCGACTCCACCCGGACGCCGTCGGCACCCTGCGTGATGACCCACGTGTCCACGCGGTCGAGGACCTCCTCGTGCGACCAGCCGGTCTTCTGCTCGATGAGGGCGGCCTCGTAGGCGTTCGAGAAGAGCAGGTGCGCGCCGTCCACGAGCGCGCGGATCAGCTCGCCGTCGCCGAACGCCACCTGCTGAGAGGGGTCGGAGACGAAGCGGTAGCCGCGCTGGCGGCACTCGTCGGTGTGCCGCCGCATGCCGTCGGGGTCGTCGGGCCCGATGAGGACGTAGTCGACACCCCCCACGCGGCGCACGATCGGCTCCAGCTCGATCTCGCGCGCCTCGCTCATCGCCCCGGGGTAGAACGACGCGAACTGCGCCATCGTCGAGTCGGTGGTGCACACGAAGCGGGCGGTGTGCTTGGACGAGGAGACGTGCACCGATCCGCAGTCGACGTTGTGGCGCTCCAGCCAGGCGCGGTAGTCCACGAAGTCCTCGCCGACCGCGCCCACGAGCACCGGACGCAGGCCGAGGTTGCCCAGCCCGAAGCAGATGTTGGCGGCGCAGCCGCCGCGACGGACCTCCAGGTCGTCGACCAGGAAGGAGACCGACAACTTGTCGAGCTGGTCCACCACCAGGGAGTCGGCGAACTTCCCGCCGAAGGACATCAGGTGGTCGGTGGCGATCGAGCCGGCGATGAGCAGTGACATGCCGCGAACACTACTGATGGGTACCGTTAGGGATACCCAGTGGTAATCCCTAGCGTCGAACTCATGAGCTACGAGCGCCTTGCCTACGACGACGCCGCAACCGCACACGAGATGTACGACGACTGCTCCGCCGCCGGGAGCGCGCTGCGCCTGCCGGCCCGCCGGAGCAAGGCCGAGCAGGCCGCCCACCTGGCCGCCCGCCCGGCGCCCAGCATCCTCTTCGAGGACTACCCCCGTGAGGTCGCCAAGCCGACGATCGCCGTCACCGACGCCGCCCAGCGTCTCGGGGCGGCCTTCGACCGCGACTGACCGCAGGTCACGACCCAGCGCACCGAGCGCGTCCGCCATCGGCGGGCGCGCTCGTCGCATGCTCAGGTGCGGGCTGCTCGAGATGGCCTCGAGCGTCCACGTTCCCGAGGACCCGGGTTCCCTCGACCCGGGCGCCGTCCGCGTCGACCGGACGGGCCGGATCCACCCCAGCGGGTCCTGGGACGCCCCGGCCTCCCTCCCCGGGGAGCGGGTCCTGATGCGCTGGGTGCGCACCGAAGCCGCCGGGCTCCTGCGGGTGCCGGACGACCAGGGGTGCTCAACGCGGGCGCCGCACCGGCCGCGGTCGCGCCACCGCACGCCTCGGTTCCTGAGCAGCCGGGCTCGGCCCAACAGCACGAGGCCCCCTCCGTCGTGACGGAGGAGGCCTCGGCAGGGTCTCAGCGGGGGTGGGCCCGCGTGGCGCTCGGGCTCAGTGGAACGAGTCGCCGCAGGCGCAGGACCCGGTCGCGTTCGGGTTGTCGATCGTGAAGCCCTGCTTCTCGATGCTGTCGACGAAGTCAATCGTCGCGCTGTTGAGGTAGGGCACGCTCATCCGGTCGACCACGACGTTCACGCCGTCGAAGTCGGTGACGACGTCACCGTCGAGCGTGCGCTCGTCGAAGAAGAGCTGATACCGCAGACCGGAGCAGCCACCGGGCTGCACCGCGATGCGGAGCGCGAGGTCGTCGCGGCCCTCCTGCCCGAGGAGGCTCTTGACCTTCGCGGCAGCGGCGTCGCTGAGGTTGATCCCGTCGGCGCGGACGGACGGGGTGGTCTCGACCTGCTCGGTCATGTCAGCGGCTTCCCTTCGATCGTGTGCCCGAGCCGTGCGGCTCGCGTGGTCTCCACTGGGTCCAATGGTTGCACACGCAGCGTTATTCCCCACCCCGCGCGGGTGGGCCGCCCCCGACGGCAGGACGTCAGTGCGACCAGGTGCGCGCGACCCGCTCGGCGAGGTCGCTCAGGGACCCGGCGGGGTCGGCGAAGGACCGCTCCTCCCCCACCACGTCGACCATCGCGTACGCCGACTCGATGCCGAGCACACGCATCTCCCGCGACCCGACGAGGACCTGGCCGGCCAGCGCCACACAGGGGCGCAGCGCCTCGGCGGCGATGGCGGCCACGCCGTACGGCACCTTGCCGGAGCGGCTGGAGAAGTCGAAGGCGCCCTCGCCGGTGAGCACCAGGTCAGCGCGCCGGGCCCGCTCGGCCAGCCGGGTCACACCCGTGACCAGCGCGATCCCGGGCTCGCGGTGGGCCCCGAGCAGGCCGAGGGCGAAGCCGAGGCCACCGGCGGCACCGGCGCCCTTCTCCAGCGACAGGGCCCGGTCGGCGGCGACCGCGAGCTCCTCGAGTACACCGTCCAGCGCCGGCATCCGCTCCTCGGCGAGCCCCTTCTGGGCGCCGAAGGTCTTGATGGCGCCGAAGAGCCCCGTCAACGGGATGTCGACGTCGCTGGCCGCTGTCAGACGCAGCCCGCGGACCCGCTCACGGGCCGGCCCCACGTCGACCCGGGTGATCCCCGCGAGCCCGGACAGCCCAGCATCGAGCGGCCTGTCAGCGGTGGCGCCGAGGGCCGCCAGCAGGCCGGCTCCCCCGTCGCTGGTGCCGCTGCCTCCCAGCCCCACGACCACCTCGGTCGCGCCGGCCTCCCAGGCCGCGAGCACCAACTCGCCCACCCCGAAGGAGCTCGCCGCCTCGGGATCCCCCTCGCCGACCAGGTGGAGCCCGCATGCCTGGGCGCTCTCGACGTACGCCGTCCGCGCAGGCCCCCGCTCGACCAACAGGAGCGTGGCGGGCACCACCGCACCGTGCGGGCCGCGCACCGTCACCGCGTGGAGGGCGCCTCCGAGCGCGTCGTGGAGGACAGCGACGAAGCCGGGGCCACCATCGGCCATCGGGGCCAGGTCGAGCTCGTCGGCGGGCGCACGCCGCGCCCAGCCCGCGGCGATGGCGCGGGCGGCCTCCACGGCCGAGAGCGTGCCGGCGAACTTGTCCGGGGCGATCAGGACGCGCACGACGCCCTCAGCCCGCGGCCCGGCGGTACTGCCGGATCGACAGCGGGATGAAGATCGCGAGGATCAGCACCACCCACAACAGCGTGTAGGCCGCGGGGTTCTGCATGGACCACGCGTCCGGCACCGGAGCGCCTCCGGTGTTGCCGAAGAGCTCGCGGACCGCCTGGGTCGCCGTCGAGACCGGGTTCCACTCCGCGACGACCCGCAGGCCCGTCGGGAAGGAGTCGATCGGGACGAACGCGTTCGAGATGAACGTGAGCGGCATGATCACGATGAACGAGGCGTTGTTGATCACCTCGACGCTCGGCACCAGCAGCCCCACCCAGGCCATCACCCAGCTGAAGGCGTAGGAGAACAGCAGCAGCAGGGCGAAGCCGGCGACCGCGTCCAGGGCCGATCCGCGGATCCGCCACCCCACGAGCAAGCCGGTGAGCGCCATCACCACGATCGAGAGCACGTTGTAGGCGATGTCGGAGAAGGTGCGCCCGATGAGGACCGCGGAGCGGGCCATCGGCAGGGACCGGAACCGGTCGATGATGCCCTTCTGCATGTCCTCGGCGAGCCCGGCTCCAGTGAAGGTCGCCCCGAACACCACCGTCTGCACGAAGATCCCGGCCACGAGGAACTCGCGGTAGTTCACCCCTCCGCCTGGGTCGATGGCCCCACCGAAGACGTAGGCGAAGAGCAGGACGAACATCAGCGGCGAGACCAGGACGAAGATCAGGACCTCGGGCACCCGCTTGATCTTGATCAGGTTGCGCTTGGCGACGACCCAGGAGTCGGTCACCGTGCGGGCCAGGGGGGTCACGGTGGTGGTCATCGGGCGGGCTCCTCGGTGCGCGCGGTCCCGGGCGCTTCGGCACCGTGGCCGGTGAGGGTCAGGAAGACGTCGTCGAGGGTGGGCCGCCGCAGACCGATGTCGAGCACCGCGATGCCCTCCTCCTCCAGGCGCCGCAGCACCTCCATCAGCGTCGCAGCGCCCTCCGCCGGCGCGGCGAGCTCCCGCTCGGTCTCACCGTCGCGGACGTCGCTGCGGCAGACCTCGCCGAGGAGCACGCGGGTGCGGTCCCGGTCCGCCACGTCGGCCAGCACCAGCTGGACCCGTTCTCCCCCGGTCTGCCGCTTGAGCTGGTCGGCGGTCCCGCGGGCGATCGCGCGGCCGGCGTCGATGACGACGATCTCGTCGGCCAGCCGGTCGGCCTCTTCGAGGTACTGGGTCGTGAGCAGGAGGCTGGTGCCCCCGGACACGAGCTCGCGGATCACCTCCCACATCTGGATCCGGCTGCGCGGGTCCAGGCCCGTGGTCGGCTCGTCGAGGACGAGGACCGGGGGCGCCGCGACCAGCGCACCCGCGAGATCCAGCCGACGGCGCATGCCACCGGAGTAGGTCTTCGAGGGCCGGTCCCCGGCGTCCGCGAGGTCGAAGCGCTCGAGCAGCTCTCCGGCGCGGGCACGCGCCCGCGCCCTCGGGAAGCCGTAGAGCCGACCGACCATCTCGAGGTTCTCGCGCCCGGTGAGGTGCTCGTCGACCGCGGCGTACTGACCGGAGAGGCCAATGCGGCGGCGTACCTCCATGGGGTCGGCGAGGACGTCGATGCCAGCGACCTCGGCTGTGCCGGCATCGGGTCGCAACAACGTGGTGATGACGCGGACCGCCGTGGTCTTACCTGCGCCGTTCGGTCCCAGCAGTCCCAGCACGGTGCCTTCGGGGACCGTAAGGTCCAGGCCGTCGAGGGCCCGCACCTCGCCGTACCGCTTCTCCAGGCCGCGGACCCGGATGATGTCCCCCATCTGCACACCTCCCGCTCGACGGCGCCCGGCACCTGCCGCACGCCGCGGACAGCGTACGACCGGCCACCGACGGTCGCCGGGGCGGAAGGCCCCGACCCCGGCCAGGGGCCGCGTGAGAGAATGAGGGAGTGACGACCACCGATCTTCCGCTCCTGGTTCTCGGCCGCGGCGTCGACCCCAACTCCGAGCGGGGAGTCGACTGCCCCGGCTCCCTGCCGCCCGCCTCGGACCCCGACCTCGTCGCTCGCGCGCGGGCGGCCAAGGACGCCCTCGGCGACCGCGTTTTCGTGCTCGGCCACCACTACCAGCGCGACGAGGTCATCCAGTTCGCCGACGTCACCGGTGACTCCTTCAAGCTCGCGCGCGAGGCCGCGGTACGCCCCGATGCAGAGTTCATCGTCTTCTGCGGCGTGCACTTCATGGCCGAGTCCGCCGACATCCTCACCGCCGACACCCAGCGGGTGGTCCTCCCCGACCTTGCCGCGGGCTGCTCGATGGCAGACATGGCGCGGCTGGCCCAGGTCGAAGACGCCTGGGACGCACTGGTGGACGCCGGCATCGCCGACACGGTCGTGCCGATCACCTACATGAACAGCTCCGCCGACATCAAGGCGTTCTGCGGGCGCCACGGCGGCGCCGTCTGCACCTCCTCGAACGCCCAGGTCGCGCTGGAGTGGGCCTACGCCCAGCACGGACCGGACACCAAGGTGCTCTTCCTGCCCGACCAGCACCTCGGTCGCAACACCGCGGTCCTCGAGCTCGGTCTCGGTCTCAACGACTGCGTGGTGTGGGACCCGCACCGCGCCGGGGGCGGTCTCACCACCGAGCAGCTCACGGACGCGCGGATGATCCTGTGGAAGGGCCACTGCTCGGTCCACGGCCGCTTCTCCGAGCACGTCGTCGACGAGCTGCGGGCCACCGTCCCCGACGTGCAGGTGCTGGTCCACCCCGAGTGCACGCACGAGGTCGTCACCCGCGCCGACCTGGTCGGGTCGACGGAGTTCATCATCCGCACCATCGAGGACGCCCCGGCCGGGTCCACCTGGGCCATCGGCACCGAGCTCAACCTCGTCCAGCGGCTCGCCGGCGCCCACCCCGACAAGAACATCCTCTTCCTCGACAAGACCGTCTGCTACTGCGCGACGATGAACCGCATCGACCTGCCCCACCTCGTGTGGGCCCTGGAGAACCTCGCGGCCGGCAACGTCGTCAACGTCATCGAGGTCGACGCCGAGACCCAGAAGTGGGCCCAGGTCGCCCTCCAACGGATGCTCGACCTCCCTGCCCGCACCGCCGCCCAGGACTGAGCCCAGCAGAGCCGCTCAACGCGCGGGCGCAGCAGGTCGACGAATCCGGTCGGGCCCGCGGAGACTCGGGCGCTCAGAGACCGGGCGCGCCCCACAGCGCCATCCACCTGCTCAGCTCCTTCTCCACCGGCAGGTCCTCCGCGACCGCGTCGCGTACCTGGATTTCGAGCACATTGTCCCGTGTCTGGGGACCGGAGGGCGCGAAAGGGTAGAACGTGCCCTGCTTGTAGAGGTACACCAGCGCCAGGGCGCGGCCCGCGGCGTCGCGGAAGTGCACGACGGAGCACAGCAGCCCCGTGCCGAAGCCCTCCAGCTCCAGGGTCGAGTTCACCGCGTGCAGCTCGGTCACCAGTCCCGAGAGGTCATCGGGGTCGTGGCGGTCGGTGAGCCAGGTGAACCCGAACTGGTCGACGTGCTGGGTCACCTCGGTGCCGTCCGCGGCGAGGAGCTCGACCACCTGCGCCTGGGTCGACGCGAACGCCGGCCCCTCGGCACCCCGGAAGCACACCGAGCCCACCCCGGTCGGCGAGAACCCCAGTGCGGACGTCAGGGTGATGCCCGCGGACGGGAGGGAGAACAGCGCGTCCAGGTTGGCGCGCGCCGGTTTGCTGCGGCCCAGCAGCGAGTCCCAGAAGCTCACCCGTGCGGCCCTTGCGGACCCGGGGGCAGCCCGGGTCCGCCGGGACCGCCGGCGGGACCACCATCCATGGGACGGCCGAGCTCCGTCGCGACCTTCGCCAGCTGCTCCAGGCGCTGCTCGAGCGACGGGTGCGTGGAGGTCAGGGTCTTCATGCTCATGCCGCTGATCGCCGGGGTGATGAAGAAGGCGTTCATGGCCTGCGCACCGCGCAGGTCGCGGTTCGGGATCGAGGAGATGTCCCCGGTGATCTTGGTCAGTGCCGAGGCGAGCGCGGTCGGCTTCTGGGTCAGGAACGCCGCCGCCCGGTCCGCGGTCAGCTCCCGGTAGCGCGAAAGGACGCGGGTTAGGAAGAAGCTCACCGCGTAGACGACGAGGCTCACCACCAGCACGATGATCCAGAAGGGCGGACCGCTGTTCTGCCTGCCGCGACCGCCCCCGAAGATCGCGCCGAACCGGGCGCCCTGGGTGAGCATCCCGGCCACGATGCCGGCCGAGGAGGCCATGGTCATGACGAGGACGTCGCGGTGGGCGACGTGGGAGAGCTCGTGGGCCAGCACACCCTCGAGCTCCTCGGCGTCGAGGCGGCGCATGAGTCCCCGCGTCACGCAGATGGCGGAGCGCTCCGGCGAGCGGCCGGTGGCGAAGGCGTTCGGCATGTCGGTGTCGGAGACGGCCACCCGCGGCTTCGGCATGTCGGCCATCGCGCAGAGCCGGTCGATCATCGCGTGCAGCTCGGGAGCCTGCTGCGGGGTCACCACGCGGGCACCCATCGCCTTCAGCGCGACGGTGTCGGAGTTGTACCACTGGAACCAGGCCATGCCGAGACCGATGATTCCGATGAGCGGCACGAAGCCGGTGTTCCCGGATCCTGCCGCGACCCCCATGAGGATCGCGATCAGGCCGACGAACAGCGCCCCGAGCAGGAACATGACCAGGGTCATGCGTGCGGTGAGGCCGGTGTCCTTGATGAAGCGGGTGCGGGCCATCAGCCGGGTATCAGCCCGTCGTCCTCGAGCAGCGCCCGGACCTCGGCGAGGGTGGCGTCGCTCGGCGGCAGGATCAGGTCGGAGTCGTGGAGGAAGTCCTCCGGCACCGGTGTCCCTGTTGCACGGACTGCTGCGAGCAGCCGCTCGAGGGCGGGCGCGAACGCCGCCTCGTCATCGGCCTCGACGGCGGTCTCGACCGCCTCGTCGAGGGAGTTGAGCTCCTCGAGCGCGCTGTCGGGCAGTTCCAGCTGCCCCTCGCCCATGATGCGCACGATCATCGCGTTCTCCCCTCGTCCGCTCAGGCCTTGTCGGTGTCCTGCGGCGCGGCCTCACCGTTGGCGGTGCCGCTGGTGCCGCTGCTGCCCTCGCCGGGCCCGAGCTCGCCCTGGCCGGAGGCCGCCTTGAGCGCCTGGAGCTCGGACTCGACGTCGGACTGAGAGCTCATCGCCTCCAACTCGCGGGCGATGTCGTCGCCCTTGCCCAGCTGGCTGGCGTCGTCGAGCGCGCCCGAGGAGATCAGCTCGTCGATGGCGCCCGCGCGGGCCTGCATCTGCTGGGTCTTGTCCTCGGCGCGCTGGATGGCGTTGCCGACGTCGCCCATCTCCTCGGAGATGCCGGAGAACGCCTCGTTGATGCGGGTCTGCGCCTCGGCCGCGGTGTAGGTGGCCTTGACGGTCTCCTTGCGGGTGCGGAAGGACTCGACCTTGGCCTGCAGCCGCTGCGAGGCGAGGGTGAGCTTCTCCTCCTCGCCCTGGAGCTGGGCGTGCTGGGTGCGCAGGTCGTTGATCTGTCCCTGGAGGCCCGACTTGCGGGTCAGCGCCTCGCGGGCAAGGTCCTCGCGCCCCATCTCGAGCGCCTTCTGCGCCTGGTCGGTGAGCTTCTGCGCCTGGGCCTCGAGCTGGTTGGACTGCAGCTCGACCCGCTTGCGGCTCGTCGCGACCTCGGCCACGCCGCGGCGTACCTTCGCCAGCAGGTCGAGCTGGCGCTTGTAGGAGTAGTCGAGCGTCTCGCGCGGGTCCTCCGCTCGGTCGAGGGCCTTGTCGGCCTTGGCTCGGAAGATCAGGCTCATGCGCTTCATGAGGCTCATCGCTGCGGGGCCCCCTTCGGGTGGTCGGGCGGGCGGCACGGTGCCAGGCGGCGACCGGGGTCACCGTCCTTGCCAGCCTACGGGGAGAACGTACGACGGCACGAGGAGGTTCCCGGCCGACCGGCGGCTACCCTGGGGCCTCCCCCACCCGTCCGCGCGCGTGAAGAGAGCTCGTGAAGAACCTGTTTCGTCGTTCCCAGGACACCTCCGGCACCGACCCCCGGGGGACGGCGACCACCCACGCCCCCAAACCCGGTGGCAAGGGGCGGCCGACCCCCACGCGCAAGGAGGCCGAGGCGGCTGCTCGCGCCAAGGCCCGGTTGCCCAAGGACAAGAAGGCGGCCGCCAAGCTGCTGCGTGAGCGCCGCGCCGCCGAGAACGCCAAGATGCGCCAAGGCATCAAGAGCGGCGACGAGCGCTACCTGCCCAAGCGTGACCAGGGCCCGGTGCGACAGTTCATCCGCGACTTCGTCGACGCGCGGCTGTGCTTCGCCGAGTTCCTGCTCCCCCTGCTGCTGGTGATCATGTTCCTGCAGTGGTCCCCCAACGACCAGCTGCGCACCTTCAGCAACGGGCTGTGGTCGGTCACGATCATCCTGGTGCTGCTGGACTCGGTCTTCCTGCGCTTCCAGCTGAAGAAGCAGCTCGACCAGCGCTTCCCCGACGAGTCACACAAGGGCACCTTGTTCTACACGCTGCTGCGCGCGCTGCAGGTCCGGTTCCTGCGCATGCCCAAGCCGCGGGTGAAGATGGGCCAGGCACTGCCCCAGCACTACTGAGCGCGGGCGGATTTCGCCGGTGGCCCTAGGGTCGCCTGCATGGAGATTCGCAACCTGGGAACCAGTGGACTCAAGATCTCGGCGATCGCCTACGGCAACTGGCTGACCCACGGGTCGCAGGTCGAGGAGGACGCCGCGCTCGCCTGCATCCGCCAGGCGCTCGACGAGGGCATCACGACCTTCGACACCGCCGACGTCTACGCCAACACCGCTGCGGAGAGCGTGCTCGGCAGGGGCCTCACCGGCGAGCGGCGGGAGGGTCTGGAGATCCTCACCAAGGTCTACTGGCCGACCGGACCCGGCCGGCACAACGACCACGGGCTCTCGCGCAAGCACATCATGGAGTCCATCGACGGCTCGCTGCGCCGCCTCGGCACCGACTACGTCGACCTCTACCAGGCGCACCGCTACGACCACGAGACGCCGCTGGAGGAGACGATGGAGGCGTTCGCCGACGTCGTCCGCCAGGGCAAGGCGCACTACATCGGGGTCTCGGAGTGGAACGCCGAGCAGATCCGGGCGGGCCACGCGCTCGCGCGTGAGCTGCGGATCCCGTTCGTGTCCAGCCAGCCGCAGTACAACATGCTCTGGCGCGTGATCGAGTCCGAGGTCGTGCCCACCTGCGAGGAGCTCGGCATCGGGCAGATCGTGTGGTCGCCGATCGCGCAGGGCGTGTTGACCGGGAAGTACCTCCCGGGTCAGCCCTACCCCGACGGCTCGCGTGCCACCGACGAGAAGGGCGGCGCGAACTTCGTCCAGCGCTACCTCGCGGACGACGTGCTCGAGCGCGTCCAGCAGCTCACGCCGATCGCCGACGAGGCGGGCCTGAGCCTCGCCCAGCTCGCGGTGGCCTGGACCCTGCAGAACCCGAACGTGTCGGCGGCGATCATCGGGGCCTCGCGCCCCGAGCAGGTCACCGAGAACGTCAAGGCCGCGGGCGTCCGTCTGGACGAGTCGGCCCTGCGCCGCATCGACGAGATCTTCGACGGCGTGATCGAGCGCGATCCCGCACAGACCGTCTCGCCCCCGAAGCGCGACTTCGGCTGACCGAGGGCCGATCGACCCCGCAGAAGCGCGGCCGGGGGGTCAGGCGTCCAGGCCCATCGGGCCGTAGACCTCCCGGTCGCCCTCGAACAGCGTGACGGCGTGCACCCCGCCGTCGCGCAGTTCGCGCCAGGTCTCCCCGACCCACGACTCGGCGTCGGCCTGGGAGGGGAAGTCGCCGGCCTGCGGGCGCAGGTCGCTGTCGACCTCTGCGCCCGAGGAGTCCTCGAGGCGCCACCACCACCGCGGGGTCGCCGTACGGCTCGGCTCGGGGGTGAGGCCTGGGTCCGGGAGGTTCGTCATGACCTCGACCTTACGACCGCCGGGTGACCGGTCGGGGTCAGTCCCGGACCGATGCCTCGACGAACGGCGGACGGGTCACCACGAAGCTCTCCGGACGGCCCCGCACGTCGACCTGCACCTCGTCGCCGTCGGTGACCGCGCGGTCCAGCAGCGCCAGGCCCACGCCCGCGCGCAACGACGGCGAGAAGGTGCCGGAGGTGACCTCGCCGACCGCGTCGTCACCCCGCCGCACCGCCATGCCCGGTCGGGGGATCCCCCGACCGCTCGCGCGCAGTCCCCGCAGCACCCGCGCGGGACCTGCGGCCTTCTCGGCCAGGAGCACGTCGCGACCCCAGAACGCCGGCTTGTCCCACCCGACCGCCCACCCGAGGCGGGCCTGCACCGGCGTGACGTCGAGCGAGATGTCCTGGCCGTGCAACGGGTATCCCATCTCGGTGCGCAGCGTGTCGCGGGCACCGAGCCCGCACGGCACCAGGCCGTGCGGCTCCCCCGCCGCGACGACGGCGTCCCACAGCTCCTCGGCGGCGGCGACCGGTGCCACCAACTCGTAGCCGCGCTCGCCGGTGTAGCCGGTGCGGCACACGACGACCTCCACGTCCGGCACCGACGGGACCGGGGCGGTCACGAAGCTCATGTAGTCGTGGCCTACCGGGAGGCCGGCTTCGGCCAGGACGGTGTCGGCGTGCGGCCCCTGCACCGCGAGCACGACGTGGTCACGGTGCTCGTCCACCACGCTGACCCCGTCCGGGGCGGAGCCGGCGAGCCGCCGCACCACCTCTGCGGTGTTCGCGGCATTGGGCACGAGCAGGACGTGGTCGTCGGCGTACCGGTAGACGATGAGGTCATCGACGACACCGCCGGTCGCGTCGTCGCAGCACAGCGTGTACTGCGCCTGCCCCGCTCCGATCCGGTCGAGGGAGTTGCTGAGGGTCGCGTCGACGTGCGCGACGGCACCCGGACCACGGACCGTCGCCTTGCCGAGGTGGCTGACGTCGAAGAGCCCGACGGCCTCCCGTACGGCGCGGTGCTCCGCGAGCACCCCCGTGGGGTACTCCAGCGGCATCTCCCACCCGCCGAACGCCGCGGTCTTCGCACCGAGCTCGCGGTGTCGGTGGTGCAGCGGCGAGGTGAGCAGGGCGGGGTCGGGCTCCATGCTCCGAACCTAGGTCATCGCACGCCCGCGGCACACCGCCCGCCGTCCACCACCCAGGTCTGCGCGGGGTGCGTAAGGTTCCCCGGGAGAGCCCACCCACCTCGTCCGACCACCGCCGCAGACCGACGCCGGCGGTCGCGTCGGGCGGCCGAAGGAGTCGAGACAGCTCGTGACGACCTACACCGTCCGCAAGGGAAGCCCCGACAAGATCCGCGCCGACGTCGTGGTGGTCGGCGTGACCGACCAGGACGGACAGCCGGCCCTGGCTCCCGGAGGCGAGGGCGTCGCCTCGGCGTACGGACGCAAGCTCGCCCCCCTGCTGGCCACGGTCGGCGCGACCGGCAAGCAAGGCGAGACCGTGAAGATCGCCACCGGGGGCACGCTGAAGACACCGCTCCTTGTCCTCGTGGGCCTCGGGCCCGTGGACCGGGTGGACACCGCCGCGGTGCGCGCAGCCGCCGGTGCCGCCGCCCGCGCGGTCTCGAACTGTGCCTCGGTCGCCCTGGCTCTGCCCGCCGCCGACGCCGAGCACGTCCGCGCGGCCCTCGAGGGGTTCCGCCTCGGCGGCTACACCTTCACCCGCTTCAAGAGCGGCCCGCACCCCGAGCCCGCCGCCGAGGTCGTCGTGCTCAGCGACGCCGCCCGCACCAAGGCCGTCGCGACCGCGGTCGAGACCGTCGACGCCGTCGTGCGCGCCGTCGCCCTCGCCCGGGACTGGGTGAACACGCCCCCCGGCGACCTCACCCCCCCGAAGTTCGCCGACGCGGTCACGGCCACCCAGAAGCTCTCCTCGGCCAAGGGCAAGGTCAAGCTCACCGTCCTCGACGAGAAGGCCCTCGCCGAGAAGGGCTACGGCGGCATCCTGGGCGTCGGCCGCGGCTCGGACAGCCCCCCGCGCCTGGTCGAGCTGACCTACCACCCCCGCGGCGCGAAGACCCACCTCGCACTCGTCGGCAAGGGCATCACCTACGACTCCGGCGGGCTCTCTATCAAGCCCGGCGCCTCGATGGTCACCATGAAGATGGACATGGCCGGTGCCGCCTCGGTCATCGCCGCGACCCTGGCGATCGCCGAGCTCGGTCTCCCGGTGCAGGTGACGACCTACGCGCCCCTCGCGGAGAACATGATCTCCGGGTCGGCGACCCGGCCCGGCGACGTGCTCGAGATGTACGGCGGCAAGACCGTCGAGGTGCTCAACACCGACGCCGAGGGCCGCCTCGTCCTCGCGGACGCGCTGGTGCGCGCCGGCGAGCACGACCCCGACGTGGTCGTCGACGTCGCCACCCTCACCGGGGCGTGCGTGGTGGCGCTCGGTGAGCGGATCTCCGGCCTGCTCGGCAACGACGAGACCCTCCTGGGCGACATCGAGACCGCCGCCGAGGCGGCCGGTGAGCGGGTGTGGCAGCTCCCGATCCCCGTCGAGATGACCGAGAAGGTCCGGGGCAACAGCAAGATCGCCGACCTCGCCCAGCACAACAGCGAGCGGTGGGGCGGCACGCTCTACGCCGCGGCGTTCCTCCAGGAGTTCGTCGAGGGGCGTCGCTGGGCGCACCTCGACATCGCCGGGCCGGCGTACAACGAGAAGGGGCCGTACGGGCACGTCACGACGGGCGGTACCGGCCATTCGGTGGCCACGCTCGTGGAGCTCGCCCGCAGCCTCGGCGCCCGGGACTGAGGTCGACCCGCGGTGCGGTCGGGCTCAGAGGAGGCCGGACTCCTTGCGGCGGCGGTTGTACTCCCGCATCCGGGCGGGGATGCCGACCACCGCGGCGTCGTACGACGGGATCGCCAGGCGGTTGGCGAAGTCGTGGGCCCACTCCACCGACGGCACCCGGCGGCGGGTCCACTCGCCATCGTGGGCGACGAGCAGCAGCGTCACGTCACTGACGGCCGTGCGGGGCTCCACGAACCCCTCCACGCCACGGCGGGTGGTGGCCCACTCCTTGAGGTGGCCGGTGTCGGCACTGCCCGCGGCGCGCACCGTCGTCGGGTCGCTGGGGCCGGGGCGGCGCGTGCCGCCGCTGCGGCGGAACCGGTCGAAGACACCCATGCGCCCAGTGTGCCGCACGGCCCCCTGCCCCGTTGCGGGGACACCGGTGGGGAGTGGGAGGATGCCCGGGTGGGGAGTGTGAAGCCGTGACGGACGACACGGAGGAGACCTTCGACCTCGTGGTGCTGGGCGCCGGGAGCGGGGGCTACGCCGCCGCGCTGCGCGCGGCCCAGCTCGGACTGTCCGTCGCCCTCGTGGAGAAGGATCGCCTCGGCGGCACCTGCCTGCACCTCGGCTGCATCCCCACCAAGGCCCTCCTGCACGCTGCCGAGGTCGCAGACGCCGCCCGTGACGGCGCCTCCTTCGGGGTCCGCTCCACCTTGGACGGCATCGACATGGACGGCGTCCACCGCTACAAGGACGGCGTCGTCGGACGCCTCTACAAGGGCCTCACCGGACTCGTCCGCAGCCGCGGCATCACACTCGTCGAGGGTGCCGGCCGGCTCGTCGGGCCCCGGACCGTCGCGGTGGACGACCGTCGGCTCACGGGTCGTGCCCTCGTCGTGGCGACCGGCTCGCGCGCCCGGACCCTCCCTGGTCTCGAGGTCGACGGCACCCGCGTGCTCACCTCCGACGAGGCGCTGCGCCTCGACCGCGTCCCGGCTTCGGTCGTCGTCGTCGGGGGCGGTGTCATCGGCTGCGAGTTCGCCTCCGTGTGGCGCTCCTTCGGGGCCGAGGTGACCATCGTCGAGGCGCTGCCCCGTCTGGTCCCGGCCGAGGACGAGGCCTCGTCGGCGGCCCTGGAGCGGGCCTTCCGCAAGCGCGGCATCACCGCCCGCACGGGCGTGGGCTTCCGTGGCCTCGAGCACACCGACACCGGCGTGCGCCTCAGTCTCGCCGACGACTCCACGCTCGAGGCCGAGGTCGTCCTCGTTGCCGTCGGCCGCGGGCCGGTGACCGAGGACCTCGGCCTGGAGGAGCACGGCATCACCCTCGACCGTGGCTTCGTGGTCACCGATGAGCGGTGCCGGACCAGCTCCGAGGGCGTCTACGCCGTCGGTGACGTCGTCCCCGGCCTGCAGCTGGCGCACCGCGGCTTCGCCCAGGGCCTCTTCGTGGCCGAGGACATCGCCGGACTCTCACCTCGACCGGTCGACGAGGAGTCGATCCCGAAGGTGACCTACAGCGACCCCGAGGTGGCCTCCGTCGGGCTCACCGAGGTCGATGCCCGCGCCCGGTACGGCGACGAGGACGTCCAGACACTGACCTACGACCTGGCGGGCAACGGCAAGAGCCAGATCCTGCGGACGCAGGGGTTCGTCAAGCTCGTCCGACGTACCGACGGTCCCGTCGTCGGCATCCACATGGTCGGCGCGCGGGTCGGGGAGATGGTCTCCGAGGCGCAGCTGATCCACGGCTGGGAGGCCCACCCCGAGGACGTGGCCCCCCTGGTCCACGCCCACCCGACCCAGGGCGAGGCTCTCGGCGAGGCACATCTCGCCCTGGCCGGCAGCCCGTTGCACGCACACGCATGACCGAGTAGAACGCAAGTTGCCGGACCCGACCGATACCGCCACCCGCGCACCGAACGAAGGAAACGCATTGGCCACCCCCGTCACACTTCCCGCACTCGGCGAGTCCGTCACCGAGGGCACCGTCACCCGCTGGCTGAAGCAGGTCGGCGACGAGGTCGCCGTCGACGAGCCACTGCTCGAGGTCTCCACCGACAAGGTC
>JAUYLL010000122.1 GCA_030698375.1 Nocardioides sp.
CCGCACTGACGGCGGCCGCGGCGACGAGGAACTTGCGGCGGTCGAAGGAGCTGGGGAGGTCGTCGCCGGAGACGCGTGCAGGGAGCGCACGCTCCACGACGCGGGGGGCAGGCGCGCGGAGCAGGGAGAGGAGGAACAGCAGCGCAGCGAGGCCGACGACGAGCATGACCAGCACCGGCACCAGGCGCAGCAGAGGTCCGGCCGCGGCGGACCGGTCGGCCAGCGCGGCCGCGGCGGAGACGACCACGAGGCCGATGAAGATGCCCGCGGCCAGGCGGGGGCGGCGTACGCCGAGGGCCCCGGCGACCATCGCGAGCACCGCGACGCCGGCGATCACCGAGCCGATGAGGATCGGCTTGTCGGCGGTGCCGAAGGTCTCGATCGCGAACTCCTTGACCGGCCGCGGCGCCTCGTCGACGGCCCGGTTCGCGACCGAGAAGAGCGGGGACGTCACGCCGTCGACCAGCGCGCTGACCAGCTCGGCGATGGCGACGGCGATGGCGCCGGCGAGCAGGCCGGACAGTGCGCCGAGGGCCAGGCGGGTGCGAGGGGTGCGGTCGGTGCTCATGGTGGAGGTTCGGAGCGGCGGGGCCGCGGGATGGGCGCGAGGGGCGCCAGGCTGCGGAACACCCGGAGGGGCTGACGTGACGCGGGTTACAGTGGAAGGGTGGTGGCGCTGCACCCTCCCGGCACACCCACTTCCCCGTCCAGCCCGTCTGCAGGAGCGTCGATGAGCCAGGCCCGACCACGGCGAGCGCGCCTGCGCATGCACGTCGTCGGCGTCGCCGTCGCGGTGACCGCCGTGCTCGTGGCCGGCTGCGGGACGGGCGCACCGCCGATGACCGCGGACCCCTCGCTCCTCGGCGCGAACCCGAGCAGCGGAGCACCGGCCACGACCGCGTCCGGCGCGGCCGCCCCGGACCAGGGGTACACGCTGCACGCGGTGGACGACCCCGGCCCCTTGGACGGCCGGCTGCTCTCCGCCGACCTCCTCATCTACTCCAACCGCAGCCTGACCGACGACGAGCGGCGCCGCGTGATGCGCTCCCAGGGCGTCACCGAGGCGCTGCCGATGGGGCTGGCGCAGGTCGCCGTCGACGGTCGCACCATCCACGTCGCGGCTGCCGACCCCGGCAAGTACCGCCGCTACACGCTGGCCAACGCCGCCCAGATGGACGAGATCTGGCAGCGGGTCGCCCACGGCGAGATCGCGGTGGAGCCCGAGCTCGGCAAGCAGCTCCAGCGCGAGGACGGCACCATGGCGCTCGGGAACTCCGAGACCGCCCCGGCGCTGCACATCGGGGCGTTCGCGTCGATGGTCCCGCAGGTGCACGCCGTCATGAACCCCGCCTGGGGCGAGGCGCTCGGGATGGTCCCCGACAACGCGCTCCTTATCTCCACCGGGGCGAGCTCGCCGCAGGAGGTCGCGAAGACGCTGCGCACCGCCCTCGGCGCCGTGGCCTCGGTGCAGATCCTCGGCCCGGACCTCGACATCACCGCCCAGCGCACGGCGTACCTCACCGGCGGATCGCTCGCCGAGGCCGTCGGCTCGTTCACCTACACCCCGAACCCGGACGGCACCGTCAAGGTGGACCCGGCGTGGGTGTCGGCCAACATCCGCACCGAGAGCGTCCCGATCCTCGGCAACGTCACCTGCCACCGCGCGATGCTCCCGCAGATGCGGGCCGCGCTGCAGGAGATCGTCGACCGAGGGCTCGCCAACAAGATCAACCCGGGCGAGTACGCCGGCTGCTTCTACCCGCGGTTCATCGCCAGCAACCCGGCGCAGGGCCTGTCCCTGCACAGCTGGGGCATCGCCTTCGACATCAACGTCCCCGGCAACCTGCGCGGCAGCGCCGGGGAGATCGACCGCACCGTCGTGGCCATCTTCAAGAAGTGGGGCTTCGCCTGGGGCGGTGACTGGTCCTACACCGACCCCATGCACTTCGAGATGGCCGCGCTCGTCGAGCCGCGCTGAGCCCTCCCGGGGCGCCGGGCTAGCCTCGGGCCCATGCGCGCAGCCCAGGTGGTCCGCCTCGACGGACCGACAGCGATCGAGGTCAACGACGTCCCCGAGCCGGAGGCCGAGGGCCCGTTCGGCCCGCAGGTGCTCATCGACGTGCACGCCGTCGGGGCCAGCTTCCCCGACCTGCTGCTGAGCCGGGGTGAGTACCAGATCAAGCCCGAGATCCCCTTCACTCTCGGGGTGGACGTCGCCGGCACGGTCCGGTCGGCGCCGGAGGGCTCCGGGTTCACCGCCGGTCAGCGCGTGGCGGCCTGCGGGGCGTACGGCGGGGCCTCCGACGTCGCTGCCTTCGGCACCGACAGCGTCTTCCCCCTCCCCGACGCGCTCACCTTCGCCCAGGGCGCCGCCCTGCCGATGAACTACCTCACCGCCCAGTTCGCGCTGCACCACCGCGCCGGGCTCACCGAGGGTGAGACCGTGCTCGTGCACGGCGCCGCGGGCGGGGTCGGCACCGCGACCATCCAGGTCGCCAAGGGGTACGGCGCACGCACCATCGCCGTCGTCTCCAGCGAGGAGAAGGCCGCCGTGGCCCGGGACGCCGGCGCCGACGAGACCGTGATGGTCGACGGCTTCCTCGCCGCCACCAAGGAGCTCACCGAGGGGCGCGGTGTCGACGTCGTGATGGACGTCGTCGGCGGCGACCTCTTCACCGACTCCCTGCGGGCGCTCGCGCCGCTGGGCCGACTGCTGGTCGTCGGCTTCGCCGGCGGGACGATCCCCCAGGTGAAGGTCAACCGGCTGCTGCTCAACAACATCGACGTGCGCGGGGTGGGCTGGGGCGGCTACGCGATGCTGCGCCCGGGCTTCATGGCCGAGCAGTGGCGTGCGCTGGAGCCGATGATGGCCAGCGGCGTGGTCTCCCCGCCGGTCGGGACGACGTACGCCCTCGAGGACTTCGGTCGGGCGCTCATCGACATGGACGAGCGGCGCGCCCTCGGCAAGTCGGTCGTGCTCCTAAGGTGACCGCATGACCGAGCGTGCACACGTGACCGTCGTCGACAGCACCGAGAAGTCGCAATTTGAGGCCCTCGACGACTCCGGGGTGGTGGCCGGGTTCATCGACTACCACCCCAGCAGCGAGGACCCGGACGTCCTGGTCTTCGAGCACATCGCCGTCGACGACGCCTTCGAGGGCCAGGGCGTCGGCTCGTCCCTGGTGGCCGGGGCGATGGAGCAGGTGCGGGCCGCGGACAAGAAGGTGCGCCCCGACTGCCCGTTCGTCGCGCGCTGGCTCGACAAGCACCCCGACTTCGCCGACCTGCGCGTCTGAGGGCCCACGGCTAGGCTCGCCCGCGTGACGATCCTCGACGACGCCCGCGCGGGCATGAACCCCGACGTACGCCCCCAGGACGACCTCTTCGGCCACGTCAACGGCACCTGGCTCCAAGAGGCCGAGATCCCCTCGGACCGCTCCAGCTGGGGGCCGTTCGTGCAGCTCGCCGATGCCGCGGAGGAGCAGGTCCGCGCGATCGTGGAGGCCTGCGCCAGCGGCGAGGTCGCCGGCGACGAGGCCCGCAAGATCGGGGAGCTCTACGGCAGCTTCCTGGACGAGCAGCGCGTCGAGCAGCTCGGCTGGGAGCCGATCCGCGCGACCCTCGACGAGGTGGCGGCCCTCCCGGACCTCCCGGCCGTCGCGGCGTTCCTCGGCCGCCACGAGCGCAGCGGAGGCGGCGGGCTCTTCGCCTCCTATGTCGACACCGACGACCGCGACTCCGACCGGTACGTCGTGAACTTCCTCCAGGGCGGTCTCGGGCTGCCCGACGAGAGCTACTACCGCGAGGACAAGTTCGCGGAGATCCGCGAGGCGTACCTCGCCTACCTGACCCGGATGTTCACCTTGGTCGAGCGTGCCGACCCCGAGGGCGACGCGGCCACCGTGCTGCGGGTGGAGACCCTGCTGGCGCAGGGCCACTGGGAGCGCGCGGCGACCCGCGACGTGCAGAAGACCTACAACCTGCGCACCCTCGCGGAGATCGAGCAGATGTGCCCGGCGTTCGACTGGCGCGGCTGGGTCACCGCGCTGGGCGGGTCCGAGACCACGATCGCCGAGTGCGTCGTGCGCCAGCCCTCCTACCTCGAGCACCTCGGCCGCTCCCTCGGCGAGCTGTCGATGGCGGACCTCGAGCCGTGGCTGGCCGTCCGTGTCGTGCGCGCCGCGGCGGCGTACCTCTCGGACGACTTCGTCGCGGCCCACTTCGACTTCTACGGCCGCACCCTCTCGGGCACCCCCGAGCTGCGGGCGCGCTGGAAGCGTGGCGTGGCCGTCGTGGAGTCCGCGCTCGGCGAGGCGCTGGGACGCGAGTACGTCGCCCGGCACTTCCCGCCGCGGGCCAAGGAGATGATGGACGACCTGGTCGCCAACCTGCTCGAGGCCTACCGCCGCTCCATCGCCGAACTGGACTGGATGGGTGAGGAGACCAAGGAGCGCGCCTACGAGAAGCTCGCGACCTTCCGGCCCAAGATCGGACACCCGGAGAAGTTCCGCGACTACAGCGGGCTCACGGTGGTGCCGAACGACCTGCTCGCCAACATCGCGGCGGCTGCGTCGTTCGAGACCGACCGCCAGCTGGCGAAGATCGGCTCCCCGGTCGACCGCGACGAGTGGTTCATGCTCCCGCAGACGGTCAACGCCTACTACAACCCTGGCACCAACGAGATCTGCTTCCCCGCCGGCATCCTGCAGAAGCCGTTCTTCAGCCCCGACGCCGACCCGGCCGAGAACTACGGCGGCATCGGCGCGGTGATCGGCCACGAGGTCGGGCACGGCTTCGACGACCAGGGCGCCCAGTACGACGGCCACGGCAACCTCCACGACTGGTGGAGCGCCGACGACAAGAAGCGCTTCGGGGAGCGGTCGGAGAAGCTGGTCGCCCAGTACGACGTCCTGGAGCCGCGCAACCTGCCCGGCGAGACCGTGAACGGCGCGCTCACCGTCGGCGAGAACATCGGCGACCTCGGCGGGCTGACGATCGCGCTCAAGGCCTACCGGATCTCCCTCGAGGACACCCCTGAGGAGCTGCCCGACGGTCCCGAGCGCGACGGTGGGACCGGGGTGCAGCGGCTCTTCCTCAACTGGGCGTTCGTGTGGCGCACCAAGCGCCGTATCGAGCAGGAGCGGCAGTACCTCACCATCGACCCGCACTCCCCGCCGGAGTTCCGGGCCAACATCGTGCGCAACCTCGACGAGTTCCACACCGCGTTCGGCACCGCGCCGGGCGACGGCCTGTGGCTCGACCCGGAGGAGCGCGTACGGATCTGGTGATCGGGTAGACCGGGGGTATGACTTCCTGGTCCCGTGTCGCGGCCTGGTCTGCCGCAGCGGTCGGGGGCGTGGCCGTCCGCGACATCCTGCAGCGCGAGCACGCCGTCCTGCGCAACTTCCCCGTGGTCGGCCACCTCCGCTACGTGCTGGAGAAGGTCGGCCCGGAGCTGCGGCAGTACATCGTCACCGACAACGACTCCGAGCGGCCGTTCAGCCGCGACCAGCGCCGGTGGATCTACGCCAGCGCCAAGCTGGAGAACAACTACTTCGGGTTCGGCACCGACAACGACGTCGAGCACACCGAGGGCTACCCGATCATCAAGCACCGCACCTTCATCGGCGAGGGGGCCGACCCCGATCCGCACTCGGGCGAGCACGCCCGGCTGCCGAGCGCGAAGGTGCTCGGGGAGGCGCGGGGGAGGGCGAAGGCGTTCCGGCCCGACTCGATCGTCAACATCTCCGCGATGAGCTACGGCTCGCTGTCGCGCCAGGCGATCTCGGCGCTCAACAAGGGTGCCGCCCAGGCGGGGTGCCTGCACAACAGCGGCGAGGGCGGTGTCTCGGAGTACCACCGCCAGGGCGGGGACCTGGTCCTGCAGATCGGGACGGCGTACTTCGGCTGCCGCGACGAGCGCGGCCGGTTCGACCTCGACCGGCTCAAGGAGCTGGTCGCCTCAGCGCCGGTGAAGGCGCTGGAGATCAAGCTCAGCCAGGGCGCCAAGCCGGGCCTCGGCGGCCACCTGCCCGGCGCCAAGGTGACCCCGGAGATCGCGGGGGTGCGCGGGATCCCGGTCGGGGAGGACTGCATCAGCCCCGCACGGCACGCCGAGTTCACCGACACCGACAGCATGCTCGACTGGGTCGAGATGCTCGCCGAGGAGACCGGGCTCCCCGTCGGCATCAAGTCCGCGGTAGGCGACCAGTTGTTCTGGCAGATGCTGGTCGAGCAGATGGCCGACGGCCAGCGCGGGGTCGACTTCGTGACCATCGACGGCGGTGAGGGTGGCACCGGCGCGGCGCCGCTGGTCTTCACCGACTCCGTGGCCCTGCCGTTCCGGGTCGGCTTCGCCCGCGTGTACAGCGAGTTCGCGCGCGCCGGGATCGCCGACCGGGTGACCTTCATCGGCGGCGGCAAGTTGGGGCTGCCCGACAACGGCACCGTGGCGATGGCCCTCGGCTGCGACATGCTCAACGTCGCCCGCGAGGCGATGTTCGCGGTGGGGTGCATCCAGGCGCAGAAGTGCCACACCGGCCACTGCCCGACCGGGGTGGCGACCCAGAACGACTGGCTGGCGCGTGGGCTCGACGTGGACTCGAAGGCCGAGCGGGTCGCGAACTACGTCGGCACCCTGCGCCGCGACCTGCTCAAGGTCGCGGGCTCCTGCGGCGTCACCCACCCGGCGCTGGTCGGGGTCGACGACATCGACCTGCTGCACGGCAACTACCGGGCGCGGTCGCTGCGGGAGGTCTACGGGTACGAGCCCACCTGGGGCCTGGTCTCCGACGAGCAGCGCCGGGCGATCGACGCGATGATGGTCGGCGCCCCCGACGACGAGCCGCCGCCGCCGTCGGAGGACGCCGAGCGGTAGGGCGAGCGGGAGGTCGAGCGGCCTCAGCCGACGAGACGCTCCACGGCCGCGACCACCGTCGGGTCGTCGGGGGTGGTGGTGGGGGCGAAGCGGGCCACGACGGCGCCGTCGGCGTCGAGCAGGAACTTCTCGAAGTTCCACTGCACATCGCCGGGCTCGGTGGACTTCTTGAAGCCACCGTCGTCGTCGTAGTCGGCGGTGACCAGCGCAGCGTAGAGCGGGTGCCGGTCCTCACCGTTGACCTCGACCTTCTCGGCCATCGGGAAGCTCACGCCGTACGACGTGGAGCAGAACTCGGCGATCTCCTCCGCGCTGCCGGGCTCCTGGCCCCCGAACTGGTTGCAGGGCACGCCGACGACGGCGAGCCGGTCGGCGAACCGGTCCTGCAGCTTCTCGAGCTCGGAGTACTGCGTGGTGAGCCCGCACTGCGAGGCGACGTTGACGACCAGGGCCGGCTTGCCGCCGGTGAGCTCGCCGAGGGTGGTCGGGGTGCCGTCGAGGCGCGCGATCCGCGTGTCGAGGAGTGTCATGGGCGCAGCGTACGGTCCTGGGCGTGAGCTTCGTCCCCGTCACCGGTCCCGCCACGCTGCGCCGTGCGACGCCGGCCCGCGCGAGCGAGGTCGAGTTCACCGCCGGGGGCCACGGCACGGGGGCGCGCGCCTCCCGGGTGGTCAGCCTGCCGATCGCCGCCGCCCTCCCGGTGCTGACCCGCGCGCACCGGCGCGACGACGTCCACCCCTCGGTGGGCCTGCTCGGCCAGGCCGCGATGCTCGCGCTGCGCTACGTCGCCGACGGCCGCATCGAGCCGGCCGGCGCGGAGGCCTGGCGGATCGGTCCGCTGCTCGAGGACGACCACGAGCGGATCCGGCTGCTGGCGGCCGCCCGGCGCCACGACGGGCTGGACGCCGAGGCCGCCGAGGAGCTGGTCCGCTTCCTGCTCGACGCCGTCGCCGACACGGTGCCGCGGGGGGTGCCCGGCACGGTCCGCCGTACGCCGGATCGCGCCTCGACCCGCGGGCGGTCGGCGCGGCAGGAGAGCGGTCCCGGGTGGATCCACCAGGTGGCGCTGTCGCTGCGGGTCGAGGCCGACGACGAGGACCTCGTCGACGGCCGGGTGCGGGTCGTCCCCCAGGTGCACGCCGCCGACGACCACACGCGGGTGACCGAGGCAGCGCTGCTGTGGCTCGGGGAGGCCGACGGGTTCAGCAGCCAGGCCCGGGTGCACGCCGCGACCCTGCTGCGGAAGGCCGCGGAGGCGTGGACGCCGCTGGCCCGGGTCCTCGACCTGCGCGTTCCCGACGAGGTCGCCCTCGAGCCCGACGAGGTCGGCGACCTGCTCGAGCACGGCGTCGGCGCCCTCGGGGAGCTGGGCGTCGACGTGCTGTGGCCGCGCGTGCTGCGCCGTGACCTGACCGCCGAGCTGGTGGTCGACCGGCGTACCGGCCCGGGTGACGCCCCGATGAAGGAGGGCCTCTTCGGCCCCGGCGCGCTCTTCGCCTTCGACTGGCGGCTGGCCATCGGTGACGACCCGCTCACCGTCGAGGAGATGGAGACGCTCCGGTCGGCGACCACTCCGATCGTGCGGCTGCGCGACAACTGGATGGTCATCGACCCCCTCACCGCGCAGCGGGCCCGGCGCCGGCTGTCGGGTCGCGGCCGTTCGGTGCCCCCGGCCGAGGCGCTCGCCGCAGCATTGACCGGCGTCGGGGAGGTCGACGGCGAGGAGGTGCCGGTGCATCCCGGCGCGAGCGTCGAGCGCGACCGGGCCCGGCTGCTCGCCGCTCGCGAGCGCGAGCCGGTGCTCGTGCCGACGGGGCTGCAGGCCACGCTGCGTGACTACCAGCGCCAGGGGCTCACCTGGCTCGCCGAGCTCACCGACCTCGGCCTCGGCGCCTGCCTGGCCGACGACATGGGGTTGGGCAAGACGATCACCCTCATCGCGCTGCACCTGCACCGCCGCGAGGCCGGGCGCACCGGCCCGACCCTCGTCGTCTGCCCGGCCTCCCTGCTCGGCAACTGGGAGGCGGAGGTACGCCGGTTCGCGCCCGGCGTCCCGGTGCGCCGGTTCCACGGGGCGACGCGCTCGCTGCACGGGCTCGACCCCGAGGCCACCCTCGGGGCGGAGCCCGACCTCGGCTTCGTGCTGACGACGTACGGCACGCTCCGCAACGACGCGGCCACCCTCGGGCAGGTCGCATGGGACCTCGTGGTCGCCGACGAGGCCCAGCACGTGAAGAACGCCCGCTCGTCGACCGCGCGGGCGTTGCGCGAGGTGGGCTCGCACGCCCGCGTCGCGCTGACCGGCACGCCGGTCGAGAACGACCTCACCGAGCTGTGGGCGATCCTCGACTGGTGCACGCCGGGCCTGCTCGGCTCGCGGCAGGCGTTCCGGCGGGTGTGGGCCTCCCCGATCGAGTCCGGGCAGGAGCCCACCAAGGCGCGGCAGTTCGCCGACCTGGTCTCGCCGTTCCTGCTGCGCCGCCGCAAGTCCGACCCCGGCGTCGCACCCGAGCTGCCGCCGAAGACCGAGACCGACCACCCGGTCCGGCTCACCCGCGAGCAGACCGTGCTCTACGAGACGCTCGTCCAGGAGTCGATGCGGCGGATCGCCGAGGCCGACGCGCACACCCGGCGCGGGCTGGTGCTGGCGCTGCTCACCGGGCTCAAGCAGATCTGCAACCACCCCGCCCACTACCTCAAGCAGGCCACCGCCGGCCGCACCGGACGGCTGCCCGGCCGCTCGGAGAAGCTCGACCTCGTCGACGAGCTGCTCGACACCGTGCTCGCCGAGGGGGGAGCGGTGCTCGTCTTCACCCAGTACGTCGCGATGGCGCGGCTGCTCGAGGACCACCTGGCCCGCCGGGGCGTCCCCAGCCAGCTGCTGCACGGCGGGACGCCGGTGGCCCAGCGCGAGCAGATGGTCGCCGACTTCCAGGACGGCCGGGTGCCGGTGTTCCTGCTCTCGCTCAAGGCCGGCGGCACCGGCCTGAACCTCACCCGGGCCGACCACGTCGTGCACTTCGACCGCTGGTGGAACCCCGCCGTCGAGGAGCAGGCGACCGACCGCGCCTACCGGATCGGGCAGACCCGGCCGGTGCAGGTGCACCGCGTCATCGTCGAGGGCACCGTCGAGCAGCGCGTCGCCGAGCTGCTCCGGCAGAAGCGGGCGCTGGCCGACTCCGTCCTGGCCGGGGGCGAGACGGCGCTGACCGAGCTGTCCGACGACGAGCTGCACGACCTCGTGTCGCTCCGGGGCCCCGGGTGACCGACCCGACCGTCGTGCGGGCCCGCTTCCCGGCCCGGCGCGGCCAGGTCCGGGCCACCACCTGGTGGGGCAAGGCGTGGGTGCGCGCGGTCGAGGAGTCGGCCTACGACGAGAAGGACGCCACCCAGGGCCGCACCCTCGCCCGGCGCGGCCGGGTCGGCGCGATCGGTGCCGGGCCGGGGCGGGCCACCGCGGTCGTCGAGGACACCACCGGCGTCTTCACGACCTCGGTCGGGCTGCCGGTCCTCGGCGTGCGCGACTGGGAGCTCTTCCTCGACGAGCTCGCCGGCCGGTCCGGGCACGCCGCCGCCCTGCTGGCCGGGGAGCTGCCGCACTCGCTGATGGAGGACGCCGAGGCCGCCGGCGTCGAGCTGCTGCCCTACGGCTCCGAGCTCGAGCCGACCTGCCCGTGCGACTCCTGGGTGCAGCCGTGCCGACACGCCCTGGCGCTGACCTACCAGCTCGGGTGGTGGGTCGACGAGGACCCGTTCCTGCTCTTCCTGCTGCGCGGCCGGACCCGCGAGCAGGTGCTCGCCGGCCTCGACGAGCGGTACGACGCGCAGGCCGGGGTGTTCGAGGAGCCGGAGGAGCCCGCGTTCCACACGGGGCCGTTGGTGGCGGAAGCCGCCGAGCGCGCCCGGATGGTGCTCGCGCTCGCGGAACACGCACCCACCGGCGACGGGCTCGCCGATCCTGCCGTGGCGGCGTACGACGTGGCGGTGGAGGGGCTGGTCAGGCCGGGACGTCGAGGGCCCGCAGGGCCATCGTGACGAGCTCACCCCGCATGGCGTCCTGCGACAGGTAGGAGCTGCGGGGGGTGGAGTTGAGCAGCCCGAAGACCGCGTGCGCCCGGGCCAGCGCGGCATCGGCGGTGAGCCGCGGGTTGACCCCGCGCAGGGCGGTGGTGAGCAGGGCGACGTACTCGCGCTGGAGGAGGCGGACCCGCTCCCGGGCGTCGTCGGGCAGCGCCGACCAGTCCCGGTCCTGGACCACGATGAGTGCCTGCTCGCGCAGCGCGAAGTCGGTGTGCCAGGCGACGAGGGCGCGGACGGCGGCGGCCGGGTCGGCGGCGGCGCTGCTGCGGGCGCGGGCCTCACGCAGGAGCTCCTCGCTGATCGAGACCAGCATCTCGGCGAGCATCGCGTCCTTGGCCGCGAAGTGTCGGTAGAGCGCAGGCCCGGAGACCCCGCAGGCCCGGCCGATGTCGCCGACGGAGACGCCGTGGAACCCGCGCTCGGCGAAGAGGTTCGCGGCGGCGCGCAGCATCTCCTCGCGGCGGGTCACCGGCTCTGTGGTCATCTGCGCAGGCTAGTGGGTTGGCCCAGGCGCCCGTCGACGGCGGCAACGAACGCGAGGACGAGGGAATCCTGCAGTCATCAGGTGACTGCGGGATTCCCGGCTGATGAATCTCAGCCCGGCCGCACGTGGCCGCGGAGCGCGGCTCCCAGCGGGGTCACCTCGTCGACGGTGTTGTGGACGTGGAAGCTCACCCGCAGCCGGCCGGCGCGCTGGGCGGCGACGACGTCGTGGGCGGCGAGCAGGTCGGGGACGGCGTCGTCGGTCGCCAGCGCCAGGATCGCCGAGCCGGGCTCGGGCAGGTCGGCAGCGTGGCTGAACGCTGCGGCGACCTCGAGCGCGTGGGCGTGCAGCGCGTCGCGGCCGACACCGAGGAGGAAGTCGAGCGAGGCGGCGGTGCCGACCCAGTCGAACCATGCCGGTGAGACGTCGAAGCGGCGGGCGTCGGGGGCCAGTCGCAGCGGCAGCCCGTAGATGCTCGCCCACGGATCCTCTCCGGCGAACCACCCTGCGGCGAGGGGCCGCAGGCGGTCGGTGACGTCCGGGCGGACGGTGAGGAACGCCGTACCGCGGGGGGAGAGGAGGAACTTGTAGCAGCCGCACACGGTGACGGCGAAGCGGGAGGCGTCGACGGGCAGCCAGCCCGACGCCTGGGTGAGGTCGAGCAGCATGTCGGCGCCGTGCCGCGCGCAGGCGGCCTCCAGAGCGGCCAGGTCCGCGAGCGCGCCGTCGGCGGATTGGACCGCTGCCACCGCCACCCAGGCCGTGTCCGGCCCGACCCGCTCGGGCAGGTCCGCGAGCGGGACCTCCACGACCTGGACGCTGCGGTCGGCGTGCGCGGCGAACGGGAAGGTGACGCTGGTGAACTCCCCTTCGGCCACGAGCACCTCGGCCCCGTCCGGGACGGCGGCCGCGACGAGGCCGACGAACGGGGAGACCTGGTGGCCGACCGCGACCGTCGAGGGGTCCACCCCGACCAGCCGCGCGTACGCCGCCCGCGCGTCGGTGATGGCCGCGTCGAAGTCCGGTGGCTGCAGGCGGCCGGCGGCCCACCCCGCGTGGGCGACCCGCAGTGCCTCCTGGGTCGCGCGCGGCGGCAGGCCCATCGACGCGGTGTTCAGGTAGAGCGTCTCCGCGGTGAACTCCGCCGCGTGCGGCCAGTGCTCGGGCATGCGCCGACTCTAGGACGCGGTGGACCGATGACGTGGGTGATCTGGTGCCACCAGGTAGCACCAGATCTCCCACGTGATCGACGAAGTGGCGGATCCGGTCGCCGGGGCCATGCTTGACTCGCCGCGTGGAGCTCATGCCTGGAGAAGTCGTCGGCGGCGTGATCCCCGAGGAGACTGTGCGGGCGGTCCGCAAGACCGGCTTCGCCTCGCTCGGATCGTCGGACAAGAGCGTCATCACTCTTGACGGCCTGCTCCCTGTGGCCGAGCACCTCAGGGAGCTCCACGTCTACGGCCCCAGCGACCTCTTGCTCTTGCCTGCCTTCCCCCGTTTGCGGAACCTGAGCATCCAGTCGAGCCCCCGGAAGGTGGACTTCTCCGGTCTCGAGGACCTGGAGGTGCTCACCCTGAAGAGCACCCCGACCCTGCGTCGCGCGATGGCGGCCGCAGACCTGCCGCGGCTCCACTCACTGGGACTCAGCGGCGCGTCGGCCGACTTCGCGGCCCACGACTACGCCATCCGGCCGACGTCGGTCAGCTTCAACAGCGCGCGCAAGCTCGAGCGCCTCGACACGTCGCTGGGGTGGTTGCAGGCCGTCGAGGAGCTGGAGATCCACGGGTCGTCCCGGTTCAGTCTCGCCAGCCTCCGGGGGCTGCCAGCGCTGCGGCGCCTAGAGCTCCACTCGGTCACCCGGCTCTGGGACGTCGCCGAGGTCGGCGACGCGCTGGCGGATGTCGACGTCACGTTCGAGAGCTGTCGGGAGGTCGACGATGTCAAGGCGTTCCTGGGTCTGCAGGCGCGCACCATCAGCGTCGTCGGCGACAACCTGCCGGTCAGCAAGGCGGAGGCAGCGCGGATCCCGGTCGAGGACCTCGAGCCGCGGGGGCGCTGGTCCCTGCCTCCGGTCCTGCTGCCGAATCCGCCGGTTTCCGCCTTCGTGGCCGACGGGCTCAACGAGGCGTTCGTCGAGCAGTACCTGACAGGTCAGCTCAGCGAGACATCGGTGGATCGGCTCATTGAGCGCGTGGCGATCGCGTTGGACGGCGTGCTCACCCGTCGTGGCATCGAGCTGCGGCCTCCTTACACGATCAGGGCGGAAGCGGAAGCCGCTCTCTTCGCTTTTGCTTGGGAAGGCAACCTCGACGAGGTTGCCGACGGGGTCGAGAGAACACTGGTCGTGGACCATCGACTCGATCATGATCTGGGACGCTGGGGTGAGCTACGCGCCGCCTTCGTCTCCGCTCTGGACGGCCCTGTTAACGATCGTTAACATCGAACCCGTGAGAGAACTCGTCGAGGACCTCCGGGCACGGGTCGCGGCCGCCCAGCAGGGCGGGTCGGAAGCGGCCCGGGAGAAGCACCACGCCCGCGGCAAGCTGCTGGCCCGCGAGCGGGTGGACCGGTTGCTCGATCCGGGCAGCCCGTTCCTGGAGCTCAGCCCGCTGGCGGCGACGGGCATGTACGGCGACCCGGACGGCCCCGACGCGGTCCCCTCGGCGGGCATCGTCACCGGCATCGGCCGGATCAGCGGCCGCACCTGCGTGGTGGTCGCCAACGACGCCACGGTCAAGGGCGGCACGTACTACCCGATCACGGTGAAGAAGCACCTGCGCGCCCAGCAGGTCGCCGCCGACAACCGGCTTCCGTGCGTCTACCTCGTCGACTCCGGCGGTGCGTTCCTGCCGATGCAGGACGAGGTCTTCCCCGACCGCGAGCACTTCGGCCGGATCTTCTTCAACCAGGCCAACCTCTCGGCCGCGGGCATCCCGCAGATCGCCGCGGTCATGGGCTCCTGCACCGCCGGCGGCGCCTACGTCCCGGCGATGTCGGACGAGACCGTGATCGTCAAGGAGCAGGGCACGATCTTCCTCGGCGGACCACCGCTGGTGAAGGCCGCGACCGGTGAGGTCGTCACGGCCGAGGAGCTCGGCGGCGGCGACGTGCATGCCCGCACCTCCGGCGTCGTCGACCACCTCGCCGACGACGACGACCACGCCCTGGCGATGGTGCGCAGCATCGTGGCCACCTGCGAGCGCGGGGCCGGGGGCGGGGAGCCGCCGTACGAGCCTGAGGAGCCCGCGCTCGACCCCGAGGGCCTGTACGACGTGGTCCCCGTCGACGGCCGCACGCCGTACGACGTCCGCGAGGTGATCCGCCGGATCGTCGACGCCAGCCGGTTCCACGAGTTCAAGGCGCTCTACGGCGAGACCCTGGTCTGCGGGTTCGCCCGGATCTGGGGCCACCCCGTCGGCATCGTCGCCAACAACGGGATCCTCTTCTCCGAGTCCGCGCTGAAGGGCGCCCACTTCATTGAACTGTGCAACCAGCGCGGCGTGCCGATCGTGTTCCTGCAGAACATCACCGGCTTCATGGTCGGCAAGGAGTACGAGAACCGCGGGATCGCCCGCGACGGCGCCAAGCTCGTCACGGCCGTCGCCAGCAGCGTTGTCCCGAAGTTCACCGTCGTCATCGGCGGGTCCTACGGCGCCGGCAACTACGGCATGTGCGGGCGCGCCTACGACCCGCGCTTCCTGTGGATGTGGCCGAACGCCCGGATCTCGGTGATGGGCGGCGAGCAGGCCGCCTCGGTGTTGGCCACCGTCCGTCGCGACGGCATCGAAGGCCGTGGCGGCGAGTGGAGCGACGACGAAGAGGAGGCTTTCAAGGCGCCGATCCGCGAGCAGTACGAGGAGCAGGGCTCGCCGTACTACTCCACGGCGCGATTGTGGGACGACGGCGTCATCGACCCCGCTGACACCCGCCGCGTGCTCGGCCTCGGCCTGGCCACCGCTGCCGCCGACCCCACCCCGACCCCGATGCCGCACTTCGGCATCTTCCGGATGTGAGCGCCATGCAGACCGTCCTGATCGCCAACCGCGGCGAGATCGCGCTCCGCGTCATCCGCACCTGCCGCAGCCTCGGCCTGACGTCGGTCGTGGTGCACACCGACCTCGACGCCGACGCGCCGCACGTGCGCGAGGCCGACCGCGCGGTCCGGGTGCCGGGCTACCTCGACGTCGAGGCGGTCGTGGCCGCCGCGCGGGAGGTCGGCGCGGACGCCGTCCACCCCGGCTACGGGTTCCTCTCCGAGCGGGCCGCCTTCGCCACCGCGCTGGAGGACGCCGGTATCCGCCTCGTCGGGCCGACGGCCGCCGTCATTGACCTGATGGGCCGCAAGGACGCCGCCCGCGAGGTCGCCGAAAAGGCGGGTGTGCCGGTCGTGCCGGCGTACGCGCTCGACAGCGACCCGGACCAGATGCGCTACCCGGTCCTGGTGAAGGCAGCGGCCGGCGGCGGCGGCAAGGGCATGCGGATCGTCCGCTCCGCCGACGAGCTGGCCGGGGCGGTCGCGACCGCGGGACGCGAGGCGGCATCGGCGTTCGGCGACGACACCCTCCTGATCGAGAAGTACGTCGAGCGCGGCCGCCACGTCGAGGTGCAGGTCCTCGGCGACGACCACGGCTCTGTGGTCCACCTCTTCGAGCGCGACTGCTCCACCCAGCGCCGCCACCAGAAGGTGCTCGAGGAGGCCCCCGCCCCCACCATCGACGAGGCGACCCGCGCCCGGGTCACCGACGCTGCGGTCGCCCTCGCGGCCGAGGTCGGCTACTCCGGCGCCGGCACGGTCGAGTTCCTCCTCGACGAGGACACCGGCGAGGCCTACTTCCTGGAGATGAACACCCGGCTCCAGGTCGAGCACCCGGTCACCGAGCTCGCGGTCGCGGTGCGCGGTGAGTCGCCGGACCTCGTGGCGCTGCAGTTGCAGGTCGCGGGCGGCGAGCCGCTCGGGTTCAGCCAGGACGACGTCACTCTCGTCGGCCACGCCATCGAGGCGCGGGTCTACGCCGAGGACCCGTGGGGCGGGTTCCTGCCCCAGGCCGGCCGCGCCGGGTTCGTGCACTGGCCCGAGGGCCCGTCCGTCCGCGTCGACGCCGCGCTGGAGACCGGCGCCGTCGTCAGCACCGCCTTCGACCCGATGCTCGGCAAGGTCGTCGCGGCCGGCCCCGACCGGGAGACCGCCCGCCGACGGCTGGTCGCCGCGCTCGACGACACCGTCGTCCTGGGGCTCACCACCAACACCGGCTTCCTGCGCTGGCTCGTCGCCGGCGACGCCTTCCGCGACGCAACGATCGACACCGCGTGGCTGGACCGCGCCACGCTCGAGGCGCCCGGGGACACGACGGCGCGGGCCGCGGCCGCCTACGCCGAGGTACTCGCGACCGAGGAGGTCGACCACGGCGCGTTCCGGCCCGACGGGTGGCGCTCTGCCGCCGCGCCGGCCCCCCTCTGGCTCACCGACCAGGTCGGCCGTGCCGAGCGCACCGGCCCCCGCACGCTGCGGGTCCACGACTCCACCGTCACCGAGGTCGAGGCCACGACGCGTGGCGGCGTACGGCGGCTGGTGCTGCGGGTCAGCGACGCGGCGACCCACGTCGCGTGGGTGCAGCGGCGCACCGACCGGGTCGAGGTCGTGGCCGACGGCCAGCACACGGTGCTGCTCCGCCCGGACCCGTTCACCGTGGCGCTCGCCGACCCCGGTGCCGGCTCGATCACCGCACCGATGCCCGGCACCGTCCTCGAGCTCCTCGTCGAGGTCGGCCAGCAGGTCGCCGAGGGCGAGCGGCTCGGCGCCATGGAGGCGATGAAGATGGAGCTCGCCCTCACCGCCCCGTACGCCGGCACCGTCACCACCGTGGGCGCCGCGGCGGGTGAGCAGGTCACGATGGGGCACCTCCTGGTCGAGGTGTCCCCGACCGAGGACGCCCCGGCCGAGGCCCAGGAGGACTGATGCGCACCCCCGCCACTCACGCCCAGGACGGCCTGCCCGCCGAGGTGACGATCTGGGAGGTCGGCCCGCGCGACGGCCTGCAGAACGAGTCCGCGCTGGTGCCGACGGAGACCAAGGCGGCCTTCGTGCAGCGCCTCGTGGCCGCCGGCCTGCCGATCGTCGAGGCGACCAGCTTCGTGCACCCGCGCTGGGTGCCACAGCTCGCCGACGCCGGCGACCTGCTCACCGCCCTCGCGGCGCATGACGCGCTCGGCGACGCGGCGCACGACCTGCCGGTGCTCGTGCCCAACGACCGCGGACTCGACCGGGCGCTCGAGTTGGGCTGTCGCCACGTCGCGATCTTCGGCAGCGCCACCGAGACCTTCGCGCAGCGCAACCTCAACCGCGGTCACGCCGAGCAGTTCGCGATGTTCGCGCCGACCGTCGAGCGCGCCCGCGCCGCGGGGATGCGGGTCCGGGGCTACCTCTCGATGTGCTTCGGCGACCCCTGGGAGGGCGAGGTGGCGCTGGACCGCGTGGTCGACACCGGCGTCCGGCTGCTCGAGATGGGCTGCGACTCCCTCAGCCTCGGCGACACCATCGGCGTCGGCACCCCCGGCCACGTCCGCGCGCTGCTCGCCGCCTTCGAGACCGCCGGGGTCGGCGCCGACCGGCTGGCGGTCCACTTCCACGACACCTACGGTCAGGCGCTGGCCAACGCCCTCGCCGCCCTCGAGGCCGGTATCACCACGTTCGATGCCAGCGCGGGTGGCCTCGGCGGCTGCCCCTACGCCGAGTCGGCCACCGGAAACCTCGCCACCGAGGACCTGGTCTGGATGCTCGACGGGCTCGGTGTCCGCACCGGCGTCGATCTCGACGCGCTCGTGGACACCAGCCGGTGGATGGCCGGCGAGCTGGGGCGGCCCAGCGTCTCCCGGGTGGTCCAGGCGCGGGCGTGAGCATCGATGGGAGTGGGTACGTCTCGAGTCCAGCAACGCTGCACAGGGACTGGAGGGTGCTATGAACACGACCGATGACTCCCACGGGTCGCACGGGTCGCACGAGTCGCGTCGCTCGGTCGTCGGCAGGGAGCGGGAGGAGCACGGCGGCATCAAGATCGGCTCCGCCTTCTTCGGGTGGCTGGCCGCCACCGGGATGGCCGTCCTGCTGACCGCCCTGGCGGCCGCGGCGGGCGCGGCTTTCGGCGTCGCCAGCGGCAGCACGGTCGACGAGGCCACGGACGCCGCTGCCCAGCAGGCCGAGACGGTGGGGCTGATCGGTGGCATCGTGCTGCTGGTCATCCTGCTCATCGCCTACTTCTGCGGCGGCTACGTCGCAGGCCGGATGGCTCGCTTCGACGGGCTCAAGCAGGGGCTCGGCGTGTGGCTGTGGGCCATCGTGATCGCCCTGATCGTCGCCGCGGTGGGGGCGCTCGCCGGGTCGGAGTACAACGTGCTCCAGCGGCTCGACGCCTTCCCCCGCATCCCCGTGGGCGAAGGAACGCTCACCACCGGCGGCATCATCGCGCTCGTCGCCGTCCTGGTGGTGACCCTGGGCGGCGCGCTGCTCGGCGGGATGGCCGGCATGCGGTTCCACCGCAGGGTCGACGAGACCGGCCTCGGCCGGTAGCCCGGGACGCTCAGGCGCCGCGGATCCGCCGGCGCAGCCGCACCGCGACCCGGCAGAGCACCACCAGGTCGGCGACCGCGGCTGCCGTCGGGTCGGGGCGGCGCGCCCAGCGCCGGGGGCGCACGAGCCGCTCCAGCGCCTTCTTGCTCCGCGGCTTGCGCCCCATCGACCGGAGCTTCCGCGCCCGTCGCCCGACCAGGTCCCGCATCACCGGGTACGCCGTCCGGGCCGCGTCGAGCACGGCCTCCTCGCTCGGGGGCTCCTGCTCCTCGGTGACCTCGACGTGCCCGGCGTCCGCGGCGTCGACGGGCAGCTCGGACAGGTCGCCGACGACGTGCACCCCGGCGTCGGCGACGGCCTCCCGCACCCGCCCGTTCCACTCCAGCGCGAAGGCGTAGGTGGCCGGGTCGAGCCGCGCCCGGTCCTCGAGCCGGCGGCGGGGGGCGAGCGCCTTGTGGGCGAGGTGGTCCTTGACGGTCTTGTTGTGGTCCATGGGCGAGTCGAGGGACAGCGTCTCGTTGACCCGCCGGACCAGCTCGGTCGAGGCGTAGCCCAGCGACTCGTTGCTCTGCTTGGCCTCCCCGGTACACGGCGCGGGATCGATGCCGGCGGCGGCGCAGAACCGCTCCCACAGCAGGTCCTTCGGCGCACCCGGCAACGGCACGGTCACCACGTGGAACCGCTCGGCGGGCACCAGCGGCGGCCCCCACGCCGAGACCATCCGGGCGACGTCCTGGGCCTCGCGGAACGCCCGCCGGGCCTGGTCGCGGGTGAGCAGACCGACCGCCGCCCCGCCCAGCCCGGTGCTGCGGCGTACGCCTCGCTGGAAGGTCGACCAGTCGTCGGTGCCGCCGCTGGTGACGCTGGTCTGCCACTGCGCGGGGATGACGGCCGCGGCGTCGCGCACGGTGAGCACGACGTGCACCTCGGCATCACCGAAGGCGGCGACCGCGCGGGCGGCGTCCTCGGCGTGGGCGAAGCTGAGGAACTCCATGGACAGCACGCTCGCGACGCCGTCGTGGGCGAGCATCTGCTCGACGGTGCGTGGCCAGGCGCCCTTGGAGAGGCGGGCGATCTGCGGGTCGGTGCCGCCGAGCCCGAGCAGGTCCTGGGTGGCGCGCACCTGCTCCGACCACTTGTCGCCGACGAAGTCGACACCCTGGGCGGCCAGGGGCGCGCGGTTGGCCAGCATGCGGTGCTGCAGGTACGTCGTCCCGGTCTTCATCGCACCGATGTGCAGGACGATCCGTGGACTCACGACCGGACACCCCCGACGGGGGAGGGGACAGGGACGGGCCGGAGCGTAGCAGCGCGGACCCGGCGTGAGCGGTGGAGCGGACCCGGAGCAAGGGGCGGAGCGGGTGCGGCACAATGCGGCCATGAGCCGCGTCGTCTACCTCCACGTGGGCGCGCCACGCACCGGGACGTCGTACCTGCACCGCCGCCTGGCCGCCAACCGCGAGACCCTCGCGCAGCACGGCGTGCACGTGCCCGCCGGCTCCGGCCAGCACCTCGCCGCGCTCGACCTGCTCGAGCGCCGCGAGGGTCCCGAGGACACCCAGGGCCAGTGGGACGCCCTCGTGCGGGCCACCCAACGCGTCGACGGGACCGCGCTCATCAGCCAGGACGCGTTGGCCACCGCGAGTCCCGAGCAGGTGCGGCGGGCGCTGGACTCCTTCGGTGATGCCGACGTCCACGTCGTGTACGTCGCCCGCGACCTCGCCCGGCAGATCCCCACCGAGTGGCAGGAGAGCCTCAAGCGCGGACGGAGCTGGAGCTACGCCCGCTACCTCGACCGGGTCCGCCGGCGGCGCGGCCAGGCCAGCCGGCACTTCTGGCGCGCGCAGGATGTCGGCGACGTGCTCAGCCGCTGGAGTGCCGGACTGGCACCGGAGAACGTGCACGTCGTCGTCGCGCCCGCCGGGGACCCTTCGCTCGAGCAGCGCTGGGAGCTCTACTGCGCCGCGTTCCGGATCGACCCGTCCTGGGCTCCGGCAGAGGCCGAGCAGGTGCCGCCCCCGCTCTCAATCGCCGAGGCCGGCACCCTGCGCGCGCTCAACCGCCGGTTGCGCGAGCACCCCGAGGACGACCCCGCCGAGAGGCGGGCGGTCATCCGGGCCGCGCTGGCCGGCCGCCGGGGGGCGCATCCCGAGGAGGATCCGGGCGCAGCCGTGCACGAGCCGATCACGCTGCGCCCCGACCTGTCCGCCTGGGCGGCCGGCATCACCGAGGAGTGGGTCGACTGGATCACCGGGTCCGGCGTGCACGTCGTCGGGGACGTGCACGACCTGTGGCCGCCCATGCCCGACACCGACGTGGCCTGGTCCGACCCCGACCACTCCGACCGCCGGGCGATGGCCTCGGCGGCGCTGGACCTGCTGGCGCAGATGACCCTCGAGGCGAGCCGACGGACGCCCGCCGACGAGCAGCTCGGCGCGTTCGGCCGGGCGGCCCGCCTGCTCCGTGGGACGGGCTGAGGCCGTGGTGAGCGACCACGACTCCCTGCTCCGGGCCTGGGCCGGCCACCTCCGCGCGGGCGGTACCACGCCCTGGCGGGCGTTCTCGGCGGCTGACACCACGGCCACTCCGGCCCCGGACTCGGTCGCGGTCACTGCCGGCGCGGCCCAGCTGGAGGTCGTACGCCGGCTCGCCCAGCGCCGCGACTCCCACGCCGTCGCCCCCGAGGTCTTCGCCACCCTGGCCGACCGGGTGCTGGCCACCTCCGGGCCGGGCCGCGGCCTGCCGCAGCTGCCGGTCGTGCGGCAGTCGCCGGTCGAGATCGCTTCCGGGAGGGGCGCCGTACGGGTGGGCCCGCCGCCGGCCGACCCGGCGCGGGTGCCGGCTGAGGAGCTGGTCCGGGTGCTGACCGGGGTGCTGCCCGCGCTGCTCGCCGAGGCCCCCACACCCTCCTCCGACCCGGCGCGGCCCCGCGACCCGCGCCGGTGGGCCCGCCTGCGCCGTCCGACCGCCCGCTTCCGGCTCGCCGGCCCCCCACAGGCGGTGGCCGTGGTCCGCGCGGCGCTGGTCGCGGCCGGGGCGCGGGAGGGTGGGCGCTGGGCTCCCGTCCTGGTGCTGGGCCTCCCGCTGGAGGAGATGCTGGCGCAGGCCTGGAGCCTGCGCGTCCAGCGCGGGTCGGCGACGCGCTGGTTCCGGTTCTGGAGCCGCTGGGCCGGTGACCGGCTGCCGGTCTCGGTCGACCTGCCCGGGCTCGCCACGCACCACGCTGCCGCCGGGAGTCGGGTGCACGTGCTGCTCGCCGCCTCCTGCGGGCAGCTCGTCCCCACGGCGACCGCCGCGCTCGGGCTGCCGGCCCGGCCGGCCCCTGCCGACCTGCCCGGCCTCGACGCCGCGGCGGTCGACCTGCTGCGCCGCACCAACCGGGTCGCCGGCGTGACCACGCCGGCGGACGAGCGGCTCGGTCTCGCCACGACGGCCGCCGCGCACCTGCGTCGACCCGGGTCCACCGTCCGGCTCCGGGTCCCGGAGCAGTTCCGCGGCGCGGCCGCGGGGAGGTCGGCCCGGGTGGCCACGGACCTGACCGCCGGCGCGGCGAGGGGGACCTACGCGGTGAGCGGTGACCTCGACGTCCTCGGGGTGGTCGACGAGGACCTGCCGCAGACACCCGACCCGGCCGTGGTGCTCGACCGCGCGCTGGACCTGACGTTGGCCCTGGTCACGGGGACCGAGGAGGAACGATGAGCGACCGGGTGATCGTGCACGTGGGAGCCCCGAAGACCGGGACGTCCTTCGTGCAGAGCGTGCTGTTCGAGAACCGCGAGGTGCTCGCCGAGCAGGGCCTCACCTACCCGGCCGAGCGGTTCGACGCCCACTTCCTCGCCGCTCTGGACCTCATGCAGCTCCCGTGGGGCGGCATCGAGCGCGAGGCGGTCGGGGCCTGGGACCGGCTGGCCGAGGAGGTCCGCGCGGCGCCGGGACTGGCGGTCGTCAGCCACGAGATCCTCGCGCGGGCGACGCGTGCGCAGGTCGCCCGGGCCCTGGCCTCGTTCGGCGACGCAGAGGTGCACGTCGTCTACTCCGCCCGCGACCTGGTGCGCCAGCTGCCCGCCGAGTGGCAGGAGAACGTCAAGCACCGGCGCACGGTCGAGTACGCCGACTTCCTCGACAAGGTCCGCGACCCGGAGCGCCCGCACCCGCTTGCGTCGTGGTTCTGGGGGGTGCAGGAGGTCCCCGACGTGCTGGCGCGGTGGGGCGACACCCTGCCGCCTGAGCAGGTGCACCTGATCACCGTGCCGCGGCCCGACGCCCCGCGCGACCTGCTCTGGCAGCGGTTCGCGCATGTGCTCGGCATCGACCCCGGGGAGCACCAGCCCGACCCCACCCGGGTCAACGCCTCCCTCGGGGTCCCGGAGTCCGCCCTCGTGCGCCGGCTCAACACCGCCGTCCTGGAGCGGGTGGCGCCGGTCCACTACCGCGAGTTCGTCCGCGAGCTGCTGGCCCACCGGACGCTCGCGGGGCGTGCCGGCAGTCCGCGGCTGACGCTGCCGCCCGAGGTGCACGCCTGGGCCACCGACGTCTCCGAGGCGTGGATCGCCGAGCTCGGCGCCCGGGGGTACGACGTCGTCGGCGACCTCGCCGACCTGCGGCCCGCCCCCCCGGCCGAGGAGTTCTGCGACCCCGACCACCCGGACGAGGCCCAGGTGGCCGACGCCGCGCTCGCCGCCATGGCCGCGCTCGTCGAGGAGGCCGCCCGGCTGCGCGAGGAGGAGCGGGCGCTGCGCGACGAGGTGACGGACCTGCAGGGCCAGCTCCACGAGGCCTACCTGCGGCCCACCTACCGCGTACGGCGGAAGCTGGTCGGCATGTCGGAGTCCAACCCCGTCCTCGGGGCGGCGTACGGCGTCTACCGGCGGGCGCGGGGCAGCAGCTCGCGCGACGCGTAGCGCCCGATCTGCCAGGTGGCCCAGGCGTCCGCCCCGCCGCCGACGACACCGCCGAGGACCGGGATGCGGCGGCCGACGGTGGTGACGATTCGCTTGCCGGCGACCCGGGTGATCAGCTCGGCGGCGACCTCGGCCGACAGCGTGAGGTCGAGGTCGGGGTCGTGGTGGGGCGCGGTGGCCAGCGCCATGGGCGGAGCGGGGATGCGCCGCTTGCGCACCAGCTTGCGGACCGAGTCCTCGCCGATGAGGCAGGTCAGCACGGCGTTGCGGACCCGCGGGTCATCGAGGTCGTAGCCGCGCAGGTGCGCGATCGCCGAGATCATCCGGGACTGGATGACGGCCAGGCCGGTGATGTTCGCCGGGATCGTCACCGCGGCGGTCACCAGACCGCCGATGTTGGTGGCGAAGCCCTGTGCGCCGGCGTACTGGACGTGCCGGTCGACGAGGGCCTTGACCGCCTGGTCGCGGTCACCGCCGGCGGCCGCGAGCTTCGTCTCCGCGGCGGCCGCGGCACCCGGGAGCGGCCCGATGCCCGCGATCGCGCCGGCGAGTGCCTCCCGCACGAACGAGTCGGTGAGCCCCGGCGCGAGCTGCTGCACGCGGGGGAGGAGCTGTCTGCCGACCTGCTTGCCGGCGCTGCGTCCGATGCCCATGGCGCCAGCCTAGGCACGCGGCCCCGGGCGGGTGTCCCCGGCCGGTGTGGACGGGGACGACACAATGACGACGTGCCGCCCGTCGAACCCCCTGCGACCGCCTGGGTCTTCCCCGACCCCGAGCTGGCCTGGGACGACGACCTGGTGGGCCGCGGCGCCGACCTCGAGCCCGGGACCCTGCTCGCGGCGTACCGCAAGGGCCTGTTCCCGATGCCCGGCGGGCCGCGGTCGCCGATGCTGTGGTGGTCCCCGGTACGCCGGGGCGTGCTGCCCCTGGACGGGCTGCGGGTCAGCCGCTCGCTGCGCCAGTCCGTGCGGCGCTTCGAGATCCGGGTCGACACGGCCTTCGAGGAGGTCGTCGCCGAGTGCGCCGACGCGGGCCGGGACGGCGGCTGGATCGACGAGGACGTCGTCGACGCCTACCTGTGCCTGCACGAGCTGGGGTGGGCGCACTCGGTCGAGGCGTGGCGCGACGGCCGCCTCGTCGGCGGGTTGTACGGCGTCGCGATCGGCGGGCTGTTCGCCGGGGAGTCGATGTTCCACCGCGAGCGGGACGCCTCCAAGGTGGCGCTGGTGGCGTTGGTCGACGCGATGCGCGACGAGCACGGCGACAGGCGGCTGCTCGACGTGCAGTGGCAGACCCCCCACCTGGCGTCGCTGGGGGTCGTGGAGATCGACCGCACGGAGTACCTCAGCCGGCTGGAGGACGCCCTGCTGCTGCCGTTGCCGGCGCGGTTCGGCTGATCATCGACTGCGCATCACCGACGCCGCAGAGGTGTAGCGTCGAACGATGGTCCACCCTGATCGCACCGGCATCACCGAGGCCCTCGCGAGCGCGGCCCGCACCATGCGACACGAGACCGCGCTGGAGGAGACCCTTCAGGCGGTCGTGGAGTCCGCCTGCGCCTCGGTGCCGGGGTTCGACGCCGTCGGCATCTCCACCATCGCCAGGGACCGGACGGTGACGACGCAGGCCGCCAGCGGCGACATCGTGCAGATCCTCGACACCCTCCAGTACTCGCTGCGGGAGGGGCCGTGCGTGGATGCCCTGTACGAGGTCGACCTGCTCGAGGTGCCGCACGTGCGGCACGACCAGCGGTGGCCGCGCTACGTGCCGGCCGCGGTCGAGGTCGGCCTGCGGGCGCAGATGGCGCTGAAGCTCTACCTCGACGACCAGGGCACCCTCGGGACGATGAACTTCTACTCGACCGAGGCCGAGGAGATCCACCCCGACGCCGGCGCGATCGCCGACCTCTTCGCGGCGCACGCCGCCGTGGTGCTCGGGCACGCCCGTGAGCAGCAGTCGCTGGGCGAGGCCCTGGCCACCCGCCAGGTCATCGGCCAGGCGGTGGGCATCGTGATGGAGCGGTACGGCCTGTCCGACTCCCGCGCCTTCGACTTCCTCGTCCGCACCTCCTCGACGAGCAACATCAAGCTGCGCGTGATCGCCACGGAGCTGGTCCGTGAGGGCGACGAGCCGACGTCGGACGCCGCGGCCGTGACGACCTGAGGGGTCACTTGAGCAGGCGCGACATCCGCCGGTCGGCCAGCGGCTTGCCACCGGTCTGGCAGGTCGGGCAGTACTGGAGCGAGGAGTCGGCGAAGGAGACCTCGGCGACGGTGTCGCCGCAGACCGGGCAGGCCTCCCCGGTCCGGCCGTGCACCGCGAGGTGCGCTTTCTTCTCACCCTTGAGGTCGGCCGCGCCGAGTCCCGCGGTCCGGGCCACGGCGGCGCCGAGGACGTCGCGGATCGCGGTGAAGAGCGTCTCGCGGTCGTCGGGGTCGAGGCTCGAGGCCGGCTTGAACGGGGACATCCGGGCTGCGTGCAGGATCTCGTCGGAGTAGGCGTTGCCGATCCCGGCGATCGTGCCCTGGTGGCGCAGCACGCCCTTGACCTGGGAACGCCCGGCCTCGTCGAGGATCCGGCCCAGGACCTCGACCGTGAAGTCCTCCGCGAGGGGGTCGGGCCCCAGGCGCGCGATGCCCTCGACGTCGGCGGGGGAGCGGACGACGTACATCGCGAGGCTCTTCTTGGTGCCGGCCTCGGTGATGTCGAGCCCCGACCCGTCGTCGAGCACGATGCGCGCCGCGAGCGGGGACTTGTTCGACGGCTTCGGCGGCACCTTCGGCACCTCGTCGCGCCAGCGGATCCAGCCCGCGCGCGCCAGGTGGAGGACGAGGTGCAGCCCGTCGACCTCGAGGTCGAGGAACTTGCCGTGCCGGGCCACCCCATCGACGAAGGAGCCGTGCAGCGCGTGCAGTGGCGGGTCGAAGGTCTTCAGCGCACTGAACGTCGCGAGGTCCACCCGCACCACCGCCCGCCCGTCGAGCCGACCCCCCAGGTCCTCGACGAGCGCCTGCACCTCCGGCAGCTCGGGCACACTCCCAGTCTAGGAGGACCGGCGTCGATGGGGTGCGGAGTCCCCGGCCGGCCGGGGACTCATTCGCGTGTCAGGCAGTTCAACACCCCAAACCGACAAATTCACCCGACAGGCGACACGCGCTACCGCCCGCTACGGCAATCTACGAAGAACCCTAGAGAGTCGAATATCCTCCGATCGTGGACCCGATCCGGAACCCGTACGCCCCCGGCGCCGGCCAGCGCCCGCCCGAGCTCGCCGGCCGTGACCGGGAGCTGTCGCAGTTCGAGGTCACCCTCGAGCGGGTCGCCGCGGGCCGTCCCGAGCGGTCGATGGTGCTCTCCGGGCTCCGCGGTGTCGGCAAGACGGTGCTGCTCAACGCGCTCCGCGGGCAGGCGGTCCAGCGCGCGTGGGGGACCGGCAAGCTCGAGGCGCGCCCCGACCAGTCGCTGCGGATCCCGATCGCGCAGGCCGTGCACGCCGCGGTCCGCGAGGTCGCGCACCGGCACCGGGACCCCGACCGGGTCGACGCGGTCGCCGGGGTGCTTGCGGCGTTCGCGCAGCGCACCGCGCTGGAGGACCGCAAGGGCATTCGCTGGCGCCCCCCGGTCGACGTACCCGCCACCCGCGGTCGCGCCGACTCCGGCGACCTCGAGCTCGACCTGGTCGAGCTGTTCACCGACACCGCCGACCTTGCCCGCGATCTCGGCGTCGGGATCGCGCTCTTCGTCGACGAGATGCAGGACGTCGCCCCGTCCGAGCTCGCGGCGCTCTGCGGCGCCTGCCACGAGATCAGCCAGCAGGGCGCTCCGCTGGTGGTCGTGGGAGCCGGCCTCCCGCACCTCCCGGTCGCCCTGGCCGCGGCCAAGTCGTACGCCGAGCGGTTGTTCCGCTACGTCCGCGTCGACCGGCTGCCCCGGCCGATGGCCGACCGTGCATGGCTGCTGCCGGCCGCGAGCGAGGGCGTCACGATCACCCCGGAAGCGCTCGACGAGCTCTACCGGCTCACCGACGGATACCCGTACTTCGTGCAGGCCTACGGCAAGGTCACCTGGGACACGGCCGTCGCCGACCCGATCGAGGTCGCCGACGTGCAAGCGGCTGCCCCGGACGCGGAGGCCGAGCTGGCGGTGGGCTTCTTTGGCGCGCGTTACGACCGGGCGACCCCGGCCGAGCGCGACTACATGAGCGCCATGGCCGACCTCGGCGGTGTGCCGGAGAACCCCGACGACGGCCCGGTCACCACCGCCGCGGTCGCGAAGAGCCTGGGCCGCAAGCCGCAGTCGCTCTCCCCGGCGCGCGACGGGCTGATCAAGAAGGGGCTGGTCTACTCCTCCGAGCGCGGCACGGTCGCGTTCACCGTCCCGCACTTCGGCAAGTTCCTGCGCGCCCAGCGCTGAGGCGCCCTGTCGCCGGGTGTGTGGACACGAAACTCCAGATCAAGGGCCGTGGAACGTGTCCGAAGCACGAAAGTCACTACATGTGTAGTGACTTTCCACCCCTCAAGCCGACGTCGGCGGCGAAGCGCCGGAGGCCGTCGAGCTTCTGGTCGAGGGTGACGTCGGTGCCGGAGTAGTAGGCCCACGGCATGGTGAGCATCGCGGTGACCCCACCCTCCTCGGCGGCGGCGAAGTGCTCGGGCAGGAACGCGTCGGTGAGTGAGGCGAGGACGGTCAGCGGCTCGTCGGCGCGGCCGAGCTCGGCGCGCACCTCCCGGATCCGCCGTACGCCGGCCAGCACCTGCTCGGTCGGGAGCAGGTCGGCGATCCAGCCGTCGTTGCGCGCCGCCCGCCGGTAGGCCGCCTCGCTCAGGCCGCCGGCGTACACCGGGATCGGGGGCGGGGAGGGCTCCATCTCCAGGCGCGGGGTGGGGAAGAGCGGCCCGTCGTGCTCGGTCCACCCCGGCGCCCAGAGCTTCCGCATCAGGTCGAGCATCTCGTCGGTGCGCGCCCCGCGGCGATCGAACGGTGCGCCGAGCAGCTCGAACTCGTCGCGGCACCAGCCCACTCCCACCCCGAGCTCGACCCGGCCCTCCGCGAGGACGGCGGCGGTCGAGATCGCCTTGGCGGCCGAGTAGGGGTCGCGCATCGCCGGGATGAAGACCGAGGTCACGAACCGCAGCCGGGTCGTGCGGGCGGCGAGCGCGCCGATGAGCACCCACGGGTCCGGCCACGGGGTGAACGGCTCCCAGCGCCGCTCGCCGTCGTCGGTGTAGGGGTAGGGCGTGCTCAGCGTCTCGAGGTTGACGACATGGTCGGGAATGCCGATGCCGGCGTACCCCAGCTCATCGGCGGCCTCGGCGATCGCCATCGTCTCGGCGGGCTCGCCGAACGCGGTCGAGACGTAGAACTCCACGAGGTGCCTTCCGGATCGGCAGCGGACACGCCGGAACGCTAGCGGGCAGCGGGGCGGCAGGTGCGAGAATGGCGCGCATGGCTGCCGCTCTCTGGCGGGGGGGCCGTCCACCGACCCCGTCACGACCGCAGGTCGTCGCGCACCGCGGAGCCAGCCACGCCAAGGCCGAACACACCCTCGGTGCCTACGTCGCCGCCCTCGACGAGGGGGCCGAGGCGCTGGAGTGCGACGTCCGGCTCACCGCCGACGGTCACCTGGTCTGCGTGCACGACCGCGACCTGCGTCGTACGGCGAACAACCGCGGCGTGGTCTCGACGATGCGCCTGGCCGAGCTCGACGACCTCGACTTCGCCCAGTGGAAGAGCCCGTGGGCCGACCTCGACGACGAGGCGCCCGACTACGACGAGGCGCACCACCGGGTACTGACCCTGCGCACGCTCCTGGAGACCGTCGCGGACTACGAGCGCCCCGTCGACATCGCCATCGAGACCAAGCACCCCACGCGGTACGCCGGGCTGGTCGAGCGCCGCCTGGTCGAGCTGCTCGCGGAGTTCGGGTGGGCCGGCGCGGACTCGCCGGCGCGGGTGATGAGCTTCTCCTGGGTGGCGATGAACCGCGTGCGCCGGCTCGCCCCCGACCTCGACATCGTCCTCCTCCTCGACCACGCGTTCTCCTGGCGGATGACCGCGGCGCTCCGCGAGGACCACTGGATCGCGGGTCCGGGCATCGACCTGCTCCGCGACCAGCCCCGCTTCGCCCAGCGGCTGAGGAAGGACGGGTTGCGGGTCCACGTGTGGGTGGTGAACACGCCCGAGGACCTCGACCTGTGCCGCGAGCTGGGCGTGGAGGCGATCATCACCGACCGTCCGCGCGCGGCGATCGAGCACTACACGGCCGGGCCGGGCCGGGCGGCCCGGTGACCTGACTGCGTGGTGGGGTGGTGACCTGTCTCACGGGCGCCTCCGCCGGGGAGGTCACGTTTCGCTCTCCCGGCCTCAGGGAATCCTCGGCGGCGACTGGCCAGAGAAGGGGTGATTCGCGTGGTGGCACCTGTCGTGGGAGTGGAGCCGGCACCTGAGGTGCTCCGGCTCCCGTTCACGCCTGCTGCCGTCTCCGACGCGCGAGCCGCCCTGCGCGCCTGGCTCCGCGACGCCGGCATCGAGTCCGACTACGCCTACGACGCGCGGCTCGTTGTCTCCGAGCTTGTCGGCAACGCCATCCGCCACGCCCAGCCGCTCCCCGACGACACCCTGACCGTCGCCTGGGAGCTGGACCGGCACGGCATCCACATCGCCGTCACCGACGGCGGTGGGACCGACCGTCCCCAGCGCGTGCGCGCCGAGCCCACGTCGACCTCGGGCCGCGGCATGGCGATCGTGGAGTCGCTCGCGCTGCGCTGGTGGACCGACAAGGGCCGCACCCGGACGACGGTGCACGCCCTCGTTCCGACCTCCTGACGCCCCGGGGCGTCGTCGTAGCCTTGCCCGGCTAGCCTTCGCCCCATGGGCAAGAAGTCGCGTATCAAGTCCCGCTCCCAGGTCGCTGAGACCCCGGCCGGCGAGGTCGGGCCCCGTCAGCCCTGCCCGTGCGGGTCGGGCCGGCGCTACAAGGCGTGCCACGGCAGCGCCGACGGCCCGCCCCCGGCCTTCGTTCGGCGGCCCTTCGAGGGCATGCCCGGCGAGTGCGACCTGATCGCCCTGCGCGAGCTGGTGCCGTCCGCCACGGCACCGCTGACCGTGCCGGGCGCGGGGGAGCGCACCGTCCTCGTCACCAGCCTGAACCCGGGTGCCGTCCCGGCGCTGGTGCGCGACGACGGCACGATCTGGCTGGGCCTCCAGGTCCAGCACGCGTACGGCGACCCGAGCCGCGACCTCGCGGCCGTCCTGACCAAGGCCCTCGACGCCGAGCACGGCACGAGCGTGGGCCTCACCACCGCCCCTGCGCCCGACGCCCCGCGCCTCCAGGACCTGGTGGAGCAGGACGCGCTCGACGTGACCGTCCACGAGGGCTTCGCCTGGTGGGTCGCCGACGTCGACGACGAGGACGGCAGCCTCGCGGCCGCCCTCGAGCAGGCCGACGCCGCGGCGACCCCCACGCTGCGGCTGACGTCGGTGGACGCGGCCTACTGGACCGACGTGGGCTCGAAGGAGCACCTGCGCTGGGTGATGCCCCACGACGAGGACGCGCTGCTCGACGCCCTGGCGCGCCTGCACGCCGCCGGACGCACCGGCCTCGTCGAGGACTCCCGGCTCGTCGGCATGTTCCGTGCACACGGTCTGCTGGTGCCGGTCTGGGACCTCGCGGTGGGCACCGGCGCCGAGGCGCTGGAGGAGCCGGCCGCCGCTTTCGCCACGGCGCTCGACGAGGCGCTCGCGGCCACGACGCCGCTCACCGCCGAGGAGCGCTCGGCGCGTTCGGGGCTGGCCAACCGGCAGCTCACCATCCGCTGAAAGCTCTGCTGAGCCGCTGCTGATCCGCAGCAAGTCTTCTGCTGACCCGCAGCATCCGCGCAAGTTCGGCCCCCGCGGTTGTCCCGCATCCGGCGGGGCGTTAGATTTGCAGTCACCCGGTCGCTGTCGTATCCCCCGTCGACAGCGACCGGGCTTTTTCATGTCCGGGTGCGCCTGCAGTGGTCTGCGGGGGCATCGGGGCGGCGTCGCTGGCCGGGACGGTGAGGGCACCGCCGGCGAGGACTAGGAAGAAGGTCATCAGCAGCGCGGTGGTCCGGCGACCGCGCACCAGGCGGGAGGACGCGACGGAGGAGTGAGAGCGAGACACGGGAGGGCTCCGGGAGGGAGATCAGGAGGGCAGACGCCTTCCCATCGGCAGCCCGGGGCGCGACCTCAGGGACCGAGCTCGCGTTTCTCGAAGCGCCGGATCTCGTCGATGACGATCGTCGCGAGGGCCGGGTCGATCTCGCGGTGGTCCCAGGCCAGCTGCTTGAGCTCCTCGAGGGTGCCGCGGGCGGCGGCGTACTCCTGCTGGAGCCGGGTGACGTCGACCCCACCTGGCTCGAGGCCCGCCCGGCTGGTGCGGCCGACGAGGTAGCCGACGAACCCGAGGAGGAACAGGGCGGAGAGCACCGCCATCATGACGACGAGGCCGCCCACGGCTCAGCCCACCGGCTGCGGGTCGCGGCTGATCGGGCAGGACATGCAGCGGGGGCCGCCGCGTCCCGAGCCGAGCTCGGAGCCGGAGATGCGAACGACCTCGATGCCGGCGTCCTCGAGCCGGGCGTTGGTCTCGGTGTTCCGCTCGTACGCCACCGCCACCCGGGGTGCGACCGCCAACGTGTTGTTGCCGTCGTCCCACTGCTCGCGCTCGGCGGTGACCGGGTCCAGGCCGGTGTCGATCTGGTGCAGCGTGTCGATGCCTATCGCCTTCGCCGCCGCGACCAGGAACGGCTCGGCCGGGGCGACGTGCAGGGGCCCCTCCTCGGCGCCGTCCGCACCGGCGGTGACGGCGTACGCCGTGAGGCTGTCGGCGACGTTGGGATACATCACGATCTTGTCGACGTCGACCATCGTGCAGACGGTGTCGAGGTGCATGGTGGCGCGCTCCTGGGTGATCGGCACGGCCAGCACGGTGTGGGCGAGGTCGTCGCCGAAGACGTGGCGGGCGAAGCGCTCGACCCCGGCGGGGGTGGTGCGCTCGCCGACCCCGACCGCGACGACGCCCGGCGCGAGCAGCAGCACGTCGCCGCCCTCGACGTGCTCGTGCTTCCAACCGTGGATCCGGGGGGTGCCGGCGAAGCGGGGGTGGCGGGTGTAGATGAGCTCGGTCAGCTGGGTCTCGCGCTCGCGGGCCGGCATCGCCAGCGAGGTGACCGCGACGTGGTCGCCGACCCAGACGCTGGAGTCGCGGGTGAACAGCAGGTTGGGCAGCGGGTCGATGAGGAAGTCGTCGTGGGCCAGCAGGCTGGTGACGATGCCGAAGCCACCGCGGACCTCGTCGTTGCGGAGGCCGGCGGTGAGCACGCCGGCGAGACCGGCGGGCGGCTGGTCGTGCAGCGCCGAGGTGAGGTAGTCGCGCAGTGTGTCGCCCAGGCGCAGGCTGGCGGTGACGGTGGTGATCGCCTCGTGGCGAGCGTCGGCGTCCTCGAGCGTCGCGACGAGCAGGTCGACGAGGTAGAGCACCTCGACGTCGCGGTCGGTGAGCGCCGCGGCGAACGCGTCGTGCTCGTCCTGGGCGCGGCTGACCCAGGGGATGCCGTCGAAGAGCAACTGGTCGTTGTTGCGGGGGGTCAGCCGCTTCAGCTCGGGGCCGGGTCGGTGCAGCATCACGGTGCGTAGCCGACCGACCTCGCTGTCGGCCCCGTGGTTCGAACGGTGCTCGGCTGCCCGCTGCGCGCTCATGCGGGCAGCCTATGCCGGGTTCAGGCCGCGACGAAGAGCTCGTAGGCGGTGAATGACGCCAGGCCGAGGCAGACGACCGCGCCCGCGGTGTAGAGCACCGGCAGGCGCACCCGGGCCAGCAGGGCGCGGCCGACCAGCACGGCGAGCCCGCTGACGGCCAGCAGCGCGAGCAACGCCCCGACGAAGACGCTGAGCGGGGCGTCGTACCGGGCGACGAGGCTGATGGTGAGCAGCTGGGAGAGGTCACCCCACTCGGCGGCGAAGAGCACGAGGAAGCTCGCGCCGATCACTCGGTAGCCGGTGACGTCCCGGGCGCGGGCGGCGTACTCCTCGCTGCCCTCGGTCGGGTCGGTGACCCCGCGGGCCTCCCGCGCCTCCTTGAGCAGCAGAACGGCGCCGCCCAGGAACAGCAGCATGGCCACCGTCTGCACCAGGTGCGTCGGCAGCAGCGACGCGACGCCGCCGAGCGCGACGGCGATCCCGGTCTGGACGGCGAACGCCAGGCCGACGCCGATCCAGACGAGAAGCGGCCGGTAGCGGGTGGCCAGGACGAGCGTGGCGATGAACGTCTTGTCGGGGAGCTCGACGACGAAGATGGTGCCGAAGGTGACGGCGGCGACCAGGAGGTCCACGCCGGTCTCAGCGGTGCGCGCGGGAGGGGTCTGCGGCGTAGACGCCCATGATCGTCACGTCGGTGGTGAAGAACCGCAGCTCCTCGAGCGCCCGTCGTACGCCGGGGTGGTCGGGGTGGCCGTCGACCTCGGCGAGGAACTGGGTGGCGGTGAACTCGCCGCCGACCATGTAGCTCTCCAGCTTCGTCATGTTGACGCCGTTGGTCGCGAACCCGCCGAGCGCCTTGTAGAGCGCGGCCGGGATGTTGCGGACGTTGAAGAGGAAGGTCGTCACGGTCGCCGGACCGTCCGGGTCGGCGGTGACGGGCTCGCGGGAGAGGACGACGAACCGGGTGGTGTTGTGGTCCTCGTCCTCGACGTCGGTGGCGAGGATCTGCAGGCCGTAGATCTGGGCGGCCATCGGCGGGGAGATCGCCGCCTGGGTGGGGTCGGCGGCCTCGGCGACCTCGCGGGCGGCGCCGGCGGTGTCGCCGGAGATGACGGGTGCGAGCCCGCGCTCGCGGATGATCTTGCGGCACTGGCCCAGCGCGTGCACGTGGCTGTGCACGGTGCTGATCGTGTCGAGGGTCGCCCCGGGCACGGCCATCAGGTGGAAGCGGATCCGCAGGAAGTGCTCGGCGACGATGTGCAGCCCCGACCCGGGCAGGAAATGGTGGATGTCGGCCACCCGGCCGGCGATCGAGTTGTCGATCGGGATCATCGCCAGGTCCGCATCGCCCGCCTCGACGGCGGCGAAGACGTCCTCGAAGGAGGCGCACGGCAGCGTGTCCCAGTCGGGGTAGTGCTGACGGCACACCTGGTGGGAGTTGGCGCCGGGCTCGCCCTGGTAGGCGATGCGTCGAGGGGATGTCACGTGCGCAGTTTAGGGTCGGCAGCGTGGTCTATCTCGCGGTGCTCAGCCTGGTGGTCGCGCTGGCCGCGCTCGCCGTCTCCGTCACGCTGCTGCGCCGGCTCGGTGCGGCGCGCCGGGCGATGGGCGCCGACGCGCTCCCCGAGGACGTCCACGGCCTGCGCCAGGAGGTCGCGGCGCTGCGTGCGGAGGCCCGCGGCTCGCTGCGCCACGTCGCGGTCGTGAGGTACGACGCGTTCGGCGACATGGGCGGTCACCTGTCCTGGTCGCTGGCGCTGCTGGACGACGGCGGCAACGGCGTCGTGCTCACCTCGATCCACGGCCGCTCCGACGCTCGCAGCTATGCCAAGAACATCGCCGGGTGGTCCGCGGAGCAGCCGCTCTCGCCCGAGGAGGACGAGGCGATCGCCCACGCCCGGCCGTGAGCCCATTGCCGGGGTAGTCCCTAACCCCTGAGCGATTGAGAGCCCTCTGATTCGCTCTCCTGTTGGGGACTACCCGACCCGCTGGGTGACCTCACGCCCTGCTGAGCTCGGCAGACATCGCCGCGATGACCGCCTCGAGGCCACGCATGGGGCGGACCATCACGGTGAACGACGTCAGCCGGCCGTCCGGTCCCCAGCGCAGCATGTCGACGCCGTGCACGGTCCTGCCGTCGACCTCCGCCTCGAACTCCAGCACGGCGCTCGACTCCGACCACCACTCCTCGACGTAGCGCAGCGTCGGACCGAGTACGACGATCGCCGCGGCGAGGTAGGCCGTGGTCAGCGCCTTGCCCTCCTGGGGCTTGTGCACCGCGGGCGAGCGGAACACGACGTCGTCGGCGAGCAGGTCGTCCAGTCCGGCAGGGTCGCGCGCCTCCGCGATCCGGTGCCACGCGGCCAGGGTCTCGGGTCGTGAGCTCATGCCGACAGTCTCTCAGCGGGGGACGCGGACCAGGAGGCGGCCGTGGATGCACTCCATGTGGAGCTCCTTGCCGGGACCGATGGAGTCGCCGTCGAGCTGGCGGGGGGTGCTGGTGTGGGCGCGCACGGAGATGGTGTGGCCGGTCATCCGGTTGATGGTGTCGTCGGTGCGGGCGCCCTTGGAGAGGACCCGGAAGACCAGCGGGATCCAGGAGAAGAAGTTGCGCGGGTGCAGGATCACGACGTCGAGCACGCCGTCGTCGATGGTGGCGTCGGGCAGCAGCGGCATGCCGGCCTGCAGGAAGCCGACGTTGCCGACGACGACGGTGCGGGCGCGGTGGCGGGTGTACTCCCCGCCGTCGACGGAGATGTCGACCCGGACGGCCGGGAACATCAGCGACTTCATCCCGGCCACGAAGTAGGCCAGCCAGCCGACCCGCTTCTTGAGGTCCTCGTTGACGCCCTCCATGATCGCGGCGTCGAAGCCCATCCCGGCCATCACCATGAAGTGGCTGTCCTCGAACCCGTCGCCGGACACGGCGACCATGTCGATCGCCCGGTCCTGGCCGGTGAGCGCGATGTCGATCGCGGCGCGGATGTAGAGCGGGATGTCCAGGTTGCGGGCCAGCAGGTTGCCCGTGCCCGCGGGCACGATCCCGACCGGGATCCCGGTGCCGGCGAGCTCCGCGCACACCTCGCGCACCGTGCCGTCGCCGCCGCACACGATCACCAGGTCGGCCTCCTCGACCGAGGCCTGCGCGGCCTGGCCGGTGCCGGAGTCCTCGATCGTGGTCAGGTGCCAGGTCGGCTCGGACCAGCCGGCCTCGAGCGCCATCGAGGTGACGATCGACTGGAACTGACCGACGTCCTCCACCTTGATCGGGTTGAGTACGACGGCCAGCTTGCGGCCCGAGGGCATCGACTCCGCGAGCGGCTCGATCCGCGCGGCGTGGCTGCGCGGCAGCGGGCTGTAGAGCGCCAGCCCCAGCAGCACGAAGCCGGCGCCCAGGAGCGAGCCGGCGACCACGTCGGAGGGGAAGTGTCGCCCGAGGAGGACGCGGTCGGCGTCGACCACCACCACGAGCACCAGCACCACGCCGTAGACGAGCCGCCTGACGCTGCGGCGGCGTACGAGCATCGTGACCAGCACCATCACGACGCCACCCAAAGCCGCGACCGACGACGCATGGCCGGAGGGGAAGGCGTTGTTGCTCAGCAGCCACTCGGTCTCCTGCCACTCGGGCCGGTCCCGCGAGACCGCGAGCTTGATCAGGGTGGTCGCCAGGGCGGTCAGGGCCGTCACGCCGACGGTGTAGAACGCCGCCCGGCGGTGGCGCTTGATGAGCATCGCGATCGTGAGGGCCGCGGCGTAGGCGGTCATCGCCGGGGTGGAGAAGGCGACCTCGACGCCCCGCAGCAGCGGCCGCACGGAGTCGTTGTCGAGCGCCCAGGTGCGGGCGGCGTCGCCCCGGCCGTCCAGGTCGACCAGCGGGGACCAGTCCTGCAGCGTCGCGAGCGCGAGCAGCGCGAAGGCGCCGAAGCACAGGGCGCTCCAGGCAAGGACGGTGGCACGCGAACGGTCGAGCACGGCGCCAAGTATGGGCGACCGGACCACGCCCCCCTAACTGGGATGAGCGGGGTCGAGGCTGCCGGATAGCCTGAGGCCATGATCGACCCGCGCATCCTCCGAGACGACCCAGACCGCGTACGAGCCGCCCAGGCCAAGCGCGGGCTGTCCGACGACGTCGTCGACCGGGCGCTGGCGGCCGACACCGCGCGCCGCGCGGCGATCGCGACCTACGAGGCCAAGCGCGGCGAGCAGAAGCAGCTCGGGAAGCTGATCCCGCAAGCAGGCGGTGACGAGAAGCAGGCGCTGCTCGCCCAGACCAAGACCCTCTCCGCCGAGGTCAAGGACGCCGAGGCCGCGCAGGGCCTCGCCGAGGAGGAGTGGCAGCAGGCGCTGCTCTCCATCCCCAACCTGGCCGCCGACGAGGTCCCGGCCGGAGGTGAGGACGACTTCGTCGTGCTCGAGACCATCGGCACGCCCGCGGAGTTCGACTTCGAGCCGCGCGACCACATCGAGCTCGGCCGGATGCTCGGCGCCATCGACCTCGACCGCGGCGCCAAGGTGTCGGGCTCGCGCTTCTACTTCCTCACCGGGGTGGGGGCCGAGCTGGAGTTCGCCCTGATCAACCTGGCCAACGAGACCGCCCGCGACTTCGGGTTCACCCAGGTCATCGCCCCGTCGATGGTCAAGCCGCGCGCGATGGACGGCACCGGCTTCCTCGGCCAGGCGGCCGACGACGTCTACCGCATCGAGGGCCAGGACATGTACCTCGTCGGGACCTCCGAGGTCCCGATGGCGGCCTATCACTCCGACGAGATCCTGGACGCCGAGAAGCTGCCGTTGCGCTACGCCGCGTTCAGCCCGTGCTTCCGCAAGGAGGCCGGCTCGCACGGCAAGGACACCAAGGGGATCATCCGGGTCCACTGGTTCGACAAGGTGGAGATGTTCGTCTACACGACCACCGAGGACTCCTACGCCGAGCACCAGCGGCTGCTCGACATCGAGAAGGCGTTCCTCGACAAGCTCGAGCTGGCCTACCGCGTGATCGACGTGGCCGCCGGCGACCTCGGGCTGTCCGCCCAGCGCAAGTTCGACTGCGAGGCGTGGATCCCGACCCAGGGGAAGTACCGCGAGCTGACGTCGACCTCCAACTGCACCGAGTTCCAGACCCGGCGGCTCGACACCCGGGGCCGGTTCGGCACCGAGATCAGGCCGGTCGCGACGCTCAACGGCACCCTGTGCGCCATGACCCGCGCGATCGTCGCGATCCTCGAGACCCACCAGCAGGCCGACGGCTCGGTCCGCGTGCCCAAGGCCCTCCAGCCCTGGCTGGGCGGGCGCGAGACCCTGGTGCCGGTCGCCCTGTGAGCGCCCGGTCGGGCTGGACGCCCAAGCTGGTCGCCCTCGACATCGACGGCACCCTGCTCAAGTGGATCGAGGGTGCCGGCACCACCTACGAGACGATCGAGCAGACGACGTACGACGCCGTCCACCGCGCCCTCGACGCGGGCGCCCACGTGGTGCTCGCCTCGGGCCGATCCCCGCACGGCATGACGCCGATCGCGGAGATGCTCGACCTGCGCGGACAGGACGACGACCGGGTCTGGGTGGTCGCCAGCAACGGCGCCGTCGTCTTCCGGCACCCGCCGCTCGAGGTGGTGCACGAGGTCACCTTCGACGCCGCTCCTGCGGTCGCCGCCGTGCTGGAGCACCACCCCGACGCCCTCGTCGCGGTCGAGGAGCGCGGGGTCGGCTACCGCGTGAGCAACCACTTCCCGGTGGGAGAGCTCTCCGGCGACATGATCATCACCGAGGTCGACGAACTGGTGAGGGGCCCGGTGAGTCGCGTCATCATCCGCGACCCGGCCGCCACCCCCGAGGAGTTCGTCGAGCTCGCGGCCAAGCTGGGGCTGCACGGCACCGACTACGTCGTCGGCTGGACGGCGTGGCTCGACCTGTCGCCGGTCGGCGTGTCCAAGGCGTCGGGTCTCGAGCACGTCACCGACGAGCTCGGCCTCACCCAGCGCGACGTGCTCGCGATCGGCGACGGCCGCAACGACATCGAGATGCTGCGGTGGGCTCACCGTGGGGTCGCCATGGGGCAGGCCGTCCAGGAGGTCCTCGACGTCGCCGACGACGTCACCGCGTCGGTCTACGAGGACGGCGCCGCCGCAGAGCTGGACCGCTGGTTCGGGTGACCCGGCTCCCGGCCCTGATCAGCACCGACCGGTTGCGCCTGGTGCCGTTCACGCCAGCCGACGCGGCCGACATGCTCGCCGGTCGGCACCAGGACCGCTGGCACCCCGACTACCCGAGGCGGGACGACGCCGACGCCGCGACGATGGTCCGTGAGGGCGACAGCTGGGGTCCCCGGCACATCGTGCTCGGGCGGCTGGCGGTCGGGTCCATCGGCTGCTTCGGGCCGCCGGTCGACGGGGAGACGGAGGTCGGCTACGGCCTCGTCGAGGCGGCGCGGGGGGCCGGGGTGGCGGGCGAGGCCCTGCGTGCCCTGCTCGCCGAGACCGACCGCCTCGGGGTCAGGGTGCGGGCCAGCGTGGCGCCCACCAACCGGGCCAGCCTGCGCGTGCTGGCGAAGTGCGGCTTCACCGAGCTGCGCGGCAGCAACGAGGACGGCGAGCTGGTCATGGCGCGGCCGCTTCCCGCCCGATGAGCCGCCCACGCCTCGTCGCGACCGACCTCGACGGCACCCTGGTCCGCTCCGACGAGAGCGTCTCCCCGGAGTCGGCGCGGGTGCTCGCCGAGCTCGACCGCCGCGGCATCCCGGTCGTCTTCGTCACCGCCCGGCCGCTGCGCTGGATGGAGGAGCTGTGGTCGATGGTCGGGGCGCACGGGCTCGCCGTGGTCTCCAACGGCGCGATCCTCTACGACGTCACCCGCCGCGAGGTGCGCGAGGTGGTCGGCATCGAGCGGGAGGCGGGGCTGCGCCTCGTGGAGACCATCGCCCGCGCCGTCCCGGCGGCCGGCTTCGCCATCGAGTGCGTCGACGGGCTCCGGCAGGACGAGCGTTTCGTCGACCTCCACCGCGCCTCGGGCGCCCCGCGCGGCGCCCTGGCCGACCTCTGGGACGCCCCGGCGGTCAAGCTGCTCGTCCAGGACCTCGACGCCGACCCGCACGAGCTCCGCGCCGGTGTGGTCGAGGCGGTCGGCGAGGCGGCGGTGGCCACCTGGTCGGTCGACCACCTGGTCGAGATCAGCGCTCCCGGCATCACCAAGGCCGCCACGCTCGCCCGGGTCGCCGCGGAGCTCGGGGTCGAGGCCGCCGACGTCATCGCCTTCGGCGACATGCCCAACGACCTGCCGATGCTCGACTGGGCCGGCACGTCGTACGCCGTGGCCAACGCCCATCCCGACGTCCTGGCCCTGGCCGACCACGTGGCGCCGGCCAACGACGACGACGGGGTCGCCCGGGTCCTGGCGGAGGTCTTCGCCCTCGGGGAGTGAGGGCCTCGACTGGTGCCCGTCACCCCGGATCTGTTGAGATGTCCCCGTGTCTGCCGTCGTACGCCGTCTCCTGCTCGCCGCGATCGCGGTGGGCTCCTTCGCCGTGATCGGCGCCGCGCCGGCCCAGGCCGCCTGCACCTGCCCGCCGGCCACGCTCACGGAGAGCATCAAGGCCGCCGACGCCGTCTTCACCGGCACGGTGGGCGCGATCGGCGTGGCCGAGACCCCGGGCCGGCCCGACGACACCGTCATCACCAACGCCGTCGTCGTGGACCGCATCTACAAGGGCGCGGTCGACGGGCCCGACCAGGTCGTGCGCACCACGCGGCGCACCCAGGCCACCTGCGGCCTCGGACAGCTCGGCTCCGGCAGCCGCTACGTGTTCATCGTGGAGACCGCCCCGACCGGCGACACCGAGGCACAGTGGATCGACGAGGGGTGCTCCGGCACCAGGCTCGAGACCGACGCGGTGGTCACCCGGGTCCGGGGCGTGCTGGGCCGCGGGGAGCCCGCGGTCGAGCCGCCGCCGCCACCGGCCGCCGTGCTGACCGACGTGAACACCTCCGAGCCCACGAGCCTCAGCCGGGCCGCCGCTCCGGGGGCTGCGCTGGTCCTGGTCGGACTGCTCGGCCTGGTGTTCGTACGTCGGCTCAACTCACGCCGGGGCTAGCGATGACGCTCGCGGAGACCCTTCGATGACTCCGCCGATGTCTGGGTGATCAGAACTCGTAGCCGAACTCCGCGATGTCGGGGGCGAAGTCCTTCGCGACCCTGTCCCGCATCGCGGGAGTGTAGTGCTCGCGGTAGTTGGTCGTCGGGCCGACGTTGCGCCGCGGAGCCTCATCGCGAGCCGGCAGGGCCAACCGCTCGCAGACCCACGCCAGGTCGGCGTCCAACTGCTCCGTACGACCGATGAAGTCAGCCCGGGTCCGACCGGCTCGGAGGTAGTCGAGCTGCGGGCGCCGTAGGCGGTCGAACTCCTCCGGTGCGTCTAGGACGAACTCTTCGAAGCTCGGATACCGCTCCAGGATGCCTCCCCAGAAGGGAGCTCGAATGCGTTCGCGTAGGACGGGGTTGCCCGCGCGAGCGCCCTCACCACGGCGGACGATCATGGAGTGCCAGGAGTGCATGCGCGCCCATGGGTTCCTGACGAATCCGAACGACCAGTAGCCGGCCATGTCGGGCTGAGCCCTGATGGCCTGGCGCAGTGTCGCGTGCCGACCACCGGCCAGACCCTTCACCTGCACGGCGCCGGGCAGCCGAGCCAGCAGAAACGCCTCGATCGAAGACCCCCCGGTCTTCTGCACATGCACGAAGAGAACCTTGCGCTCGGGCGAAGCGATCATGTGCGCGTGCTCATGAGGGCGGTGGGGGCAACGCCGGTCAGGGTGGTCATCAGCTAGAGGTACATCCCGCCCGAGCCACCCGGACGGTGCTCGTCCTCGGGCTGCTGGACGACGCCGTCGGGCGACTGCCCGCTCATGCCGGCGGGGAGCTGGCGGCGCATCTGCTCGAACTGGGCGCGCGCGGCCATCTGCTGGGCGTAGATCGCGGTCTGGATGCCGTGGAAGAGGCCTTCGAGCCAGCCCACGAGCTGGGCCTGGGCGATCCGCAGCTCCCCCTCGGACGGGGTCGCGTCGTCGCTGAAGGGCAGCGTGAGCCGGTCGAGCTCCTCGATCAGCTCCGGGGCCAGGCCGGCCTCGAGCTCCTTGATCGAGGACTGGTGGATCTCCTTGAGCCGGTTGCGGCTGGCCTCGTCGAGCGGGGCCGCCTTCACCTCCTCGAGCAGCTGGCGGATCATGCTGCCGATCCGCATCACCTTGGCCGGCTGCTCGACCAGGTCGGTGAGCGCGCGCTCCTGGACCTCGTCGTCGCCCTCGCCGTCGTCGCCAACCAGGCCCTCGACGCCCTCGATACCGGACTGGGCCAGGGCGGAGGCGGGCATGGTGCCGATCGGCTTGCCGTCGGGTCCGACGATGACGACCTGCTGCTCCTGCTCTGCGGGCTGCTCGCTCATGCGCTCCACCCTATGTGGAGGCCCGAAGCCGACCGTCAGACGGTGAGCACGATCTTGCCCATGTGCTCGCCCGACTCCATCAGCGCGTGCGCGGCCGCGACGTCGTCCAGCGGCATCGTGGTGTGGACGATGGGGCGCACGAGCCCCTCGGCCACCAGAGGCCACACGTTCTCGACCAGCGAGGCGCAGATCGCGGCCTTCTCGTCGACCGGGCGGGAGCGCAGCGAGGTGGCGATCACCGCGCCGCGCTTGCGCAGCAGTGCGCTGATGTCGAGCTCACCCTTGGTCCCGCCCTGCATGCCGATGATCACCAGCCGGCCCTCGAGGGCCAGCGCCTCGACGTTGCGGCCGAGGTACTTCGCGCCCATGTTGTCCAGGATCACGTCGACCCCGGCCCCGTCGGTGCGCTCCCGGACCACCTCGACGAAGTCCTCGTCGCGGTAGTTGATGGTCACGTCCGCCCCCAGCGCCGCGCAGGCGGCGAGCTTGTCCGTCGTACCGCCGGTGGTGAAGACCCTCGCCCCGAGCTGGGAGGCGAGCTGGATCGCGAAGGTGCCGATGCCGCCGGCACCGCCGTGCACCAGAAGACTCTCGGTGGGCTGGAGGCCCGCGACCATGAAGACGTTGGACCACACGGTGGCGGCGACCTCGGGGATCGCGGCCGCGGTGACCAGGTCGACCCCGTCGGGCACGGGCATCACCTGTCCGGCAGGTACGACGACCCGTGACGCGTAGCCGCCTCCCGCGAGGAGCGCGCACACCTGGTCGCCGACCTCCCACCCGTCGACGCCGTCGCCGAGCGCCGCGACGGTGCCGCTGCACTCGAGGCCGATCACGTCGGAGGCGCCGGGCGGGGGCGGGTAGAAGCCCTGGCGCTGCAGCAGGTCGGCGCGGTTGACGGCGGTGGCGGCGACGTCGATGGCGACCTCGCCCGGCCCGGGCTCGACCTCCGGGACGTCGGAGACGGACAGGACCTCGGGGCCACCGGCTCCGGTGGCGATCACGGCACGCATGCCGGTCAGTGTGTCAGTCCTCGAACTCCTCGAGGCTCTCCCCCGAGTGGTCGACCTCGCTGTCGTCGGGCACCGGGTCGTCGATGTCGACCGGGTCCCGGAAGCCGGCCGGACGGTCCCAGCCCTCCGCCAGCGCCTGTGCCCGGGCGGCCAGCTGCTCGACCTGCTCCGGGTCGGCGTCCTTGGCCCCGGCGGCGAACCCGAGCAGGTAGGTGGTCACCGGACCGGCCGCGTGCTCGACGTTCTCGGCCGCGATCCGCGTGAGGTCCTTGAGCAGACCCTCGTCGACCTCCGCCTCGAGGTCGAGGACGTCACAGAGCTCGTCGATCCAGTCATGGAGGTTCACCCCCCCAGACTGTCCAGCCCGGGTCGCAGCCGCAACCCTTATGGGCAATCCGGGGTGTGACTTCAGCCGAGGTCGCGCAGGTCCGCCCAGGTGTCCACGTCGCGGTGCTCCTCGCCGCGGGTCGCGACGTCGGCCAGGTCGAGGCCCGCGAGCAGCACCTTGAGCGCCAGGTCGTGCTGCCCCTCGTGGTCGGGCCGGACCGCGTCGAGGCGTGCGACGTCGAGGACCAGCGCGAGCTGGCGCCGGCCGTCGGGGTCGACCAGCGCCGCGCCGTCGTGGCCGTGGGCGGCCTCGAGCAGCCGGCGGAACGTGCGGGCGTCGACGCGGGGCATGTCGACCGCGAGCACGGCGAGGTACGGCGTGCGCCGCAGCAGTGCGTCGCGCCCGGTGAGCAGGGCGGCCACCGGACCGCCGTACCGCGGGCTCTCGAGGGTGAACGTCACCGGCCGCTCGGTGTGCACGGGCTCGCCGACCACGACGATCTCGGCGGCGTCGATCAGGGCGTCGACGGCGTGGGCCAGCAGGGTCCGGCCGCGCACCTCGACGGAGGCCTTGTCGACACCGTCCAGCCGGGCGGCCCGGCCGCCCGCGAGGATCACCGCGCCGAAGGCGCTCAGGCCGGGGTCGAGGTCCACGGGAGCCAGTCTGGCAGGCTGGTGCGGTGACCTCGACCACCGGCAACGACCTGCGGATCGCGCTCGTCCAGGAGGCCTCCGGCCTCGACCCGGCCGACAACCGGGCCCGCCTGGAGGCGGCGACGCCGCCCGGCGCCGACCTGGTGGTGCTCCCCGAGGCGTTCGCCCGTGACTTCGGCGAGGCCAGCTCCGACGTGGGGCCCTACGCCGAACCGCTCGACGGGCCGTTCGGGCGCGAGCTGGCCCGGGTGGCCGCCCTGCGCGACACCACCCTGGCGGCGGGGATGTTCGAGGCGAGCGGCGACCCGGAGCGCCCGTGGAACACGCTGCTCGTCCGGGGTGCCGCCACGGCGGCCTACCGGAAGATCCATCTCTACGACTCCTTCGGCTACCGCGAGTCCGACCGGCTCTCGGCGGGCGGCCTCGAGCCGACGCTGGTCGAGGTCGCCGGCTTCACCGTCGGCCTGATGACCTGCTACGACCTGCGCTTCCCCGAGCTGGCCCGCGCGCTCGTCGACCGGGGCGCCGAGGTGCTGGTCGTCCCCTCCGCGTGGGTGGCCGGACCGCGCAAGGTCGACCACTGGCGCACGCTGGTGCGCGCCCGGGCGATCGAGAACACCGTCTTCGTCGCTGCCGCCGGGCAGCCGGGGCCGCGCTACACCGGCCACTCGCTGGTGGTCGACCCGATGGGTGACGTGCTCGCCGAGGCCGGCGACGGCCCCGCCGTGCTCACGGCCACGCTGCGCCGCGACGTCCTCGCCGAGGCCCGCCGTACCAACCCCTCGCTGACCAACCGCCGTCTGTAGCCTGTTCCTCCGTGTCCAGGTCCTCCGCACGACGTCGCGCGCCACGTGCGCAGCCGGCGCCGCGAAGGTTCTCGCGAGGCCTCTCACGGGAGTCCCTGCACAGCCTCGCGCAGGGTCGGCTCCCGATCGCCGGGTTCTTCGTGCTCGTGCTGCTCGGCCTCGCCGCCCTGGTCGCCGGGGTCGTGGAGGTGGGTCCGGACTGGCTGCCCGGAGCCGGCTCGGTGGCCGTCGCCAGTGCCTACTCCTGGGCGCTGGCCGCGCGCACCGGCGGTCGACCCGTGGTCTACGGCACGCTCGCGGCCGTGCTGGGCGTGGTCGTGCTGGTCAGCGGCGAGGACTCGCTGCGTGCCGGTGCCGCGGTGATGACCTGTGTGATCTCCGCCGTGCTGGGCGTGATGGCGACCGTGCCGGCGGTCCGGTTCGTGCACGCGGTGCGGGAGTGCGTGATCGCGCTGACGATCGCCGCCATCGGCGCGCTGGCCACCGTGGGCTTCGAGCCGGCGATCACGGTCGTGCGCTTCGAGTACGCCACCTTCGGCCTCGCCCTGGTCGGCGCGTTCGCCGTCGTCTACCGCCTCGGTGCCGGCCTGCACGGGCTCGGCCGACGCGGGGTCGCGATCGTGCTGGTCGGCATGGTCGTGCTCGCCGTGACCCTGCTGTACGCCGAGCTGCTGCGGCGCTACGGCACCCCCGGCCTGGTCGAGTCCCTGCTCGACGTCGTGCGGTGGAGCCGGGAGCACCTCGGGGCCTTCCCCCGGCCGATCGAGACCGTCCTCGGGATCCCCGCCCTCGTCTGGGGCTGCCACATGCGCGCCCGCCGGCGCCAGGGCTGGTGGGTCTGTGCGTTCGGCGTCGCCGCCACGTCGGCTGTCGCCAACTCCCTCGCCAACCCGGCGGTCACGCTCCGGGAGAGCAGCCTGTCGGTGCTCTACGGCCTCGTCGTCGGCCTGCTGATCGGCCTCGCGGTGATCCGGATCGACCTGGCGGTCACCGGCTCGCGGGGGCGCCGCAGCCGCCGGGCGGAGGAGGCCACCGCCATCCGCCCCGAGCCCGCGCGCACCAGCGCCCTGCTCTGATGCGGAGTACTTGCCGGTAACGGCTAGCGTGCCGAGCATGGCGCGTGAACAGGTGACTGAGATCCTCGCGGAGATGGTGGCCAACGTGCTGTCCCTGCCGGTGGCCGCGGGAGACGCGGTCGTGCCGGGGGACGTCGTCGTACTCCTGGAGTCGATGAAGATGGAGATCCCGGTCCTCGTCGAGGTCGCCGGCACCGTGCGCGCGGTCCGGGTCGCGCCTGGCGACGTCGTCCAGGAGGGCGACCTCCTGATCGAGCTCACGCCCGCGCCCTGACCTCACACGGCGGGACGTCGACTGGTTCGAGTCCGTGCAGGCCAGGCGATGGAGCGAATGGAGGGGGTTACGTCACCGGCCTTCACGCTACCCCCGCTTGGGGAGCGACCAGGCTCCGGCGCCGATCCGGTTGATGGCTCGGACCTGGCAGGTCACTGGGCGGCGGGGGACGTTGCGAACCCGGATCGGGGACGCGGTTGCGGAACCGTAGTGCCACACAGCGGTGCCTCGTCGGCAGCGCGCGCGGTAGCCCGTGATCACGGCGCCCCCGTTGGCGACGGGGGGTGTGAACTTCACTCTCGTGGTGTTCGGTGCGACTCGGACCACCCGACGGAGCTGGGGCTGGCCGGGTGCGGACCGGCGCGGCTTGATGCGATAGGTCGGCGTGGAGTAGGTGATATCCGGTATCAGGATCTCGACGCCCGCGGGGTGGTGCGTCAGGGTGAACGGCACCGTCGTGCCAGAGCCGGCGCGGGAGACGAGGAAGGAGCCGCCGGTGAGCGTGGTGGGGTCGGGGACGTTCATCATGCCGGTGAGCATGGAGTACGGCAGGAAGGTCTGGTAGGCGCCGGTGGCCACCACTCCCGGTTCCTTGAGGTGGGGGTTGGCCAGCTGGATCACCATGGCGTTGGTGTCGTAGTCGTAGAAGAGGTTCGCGTCTTGCGCGTTGTAGGCGTGCAGCAGGCCCGTCATCATGCGCTGCTCGGCGGGTGATGCCCAGGAGATGTCGGTGACGTACCCGGTGATGAACCCGTCGTAGACCCAGTACGGGTCGGCGATGGTGCTGTCGTCGCCGCAGGCCTGGACTGTGCACGGCCAGGGGCTGCCGTCATCGATCTTGAGCCAGGCAAACGGGGTCGGTTGAAGCCGGACTCCGAAACGGTAGCCGTCGGTGGCGTTGCCGCCACGCGTGAACGTCACGTCCTGGCCGCGGACGAAGAGCTCGCGCGGAACGACCGCGCCGGTGTTGACCTCGATGTCGAACACGTCACCGGGCACCAGCTCCCCATCGGCCATCAGCCCGCCTGCACCATTGTCCCGAGTGACCAGTGCGCCGTCGCGGTAGTGCTCGACGCCGAACCGCACGTCGCCCGGCCCGATCATGTCGATGTAGGGAAGGTAGTAGTCGCCGGACGCGGGGTGGGTGATGTCGACCCCGTTGCGCGTCATCGACACCACGCAGTACCGGCCGTCCGTGTCGGGTGCGGTGCCGCACATCGGCCAGTTGCCGGTGCCGGGTGCGGGGTCCGCGGAAGCTGACGACTGGGGAAATGTGGCACCGACCCCGGCCAAGAGCGCCGTCAACCCGCCGACCAGCAGCCTCGTGGAGACTCTTCGCGGATGCATCTGTCCCTCCCGCAGGGCGACAGCCCGAGAGCGGTGAGGCCGTCCCACGCCTGTGGGCCTCATTGTCAGGCCAGTGGTGCCGTCGCCGACAGAGCTTCGAGGCCCGTCGTCCAGGGACCTAGGTCCTGAAGAGGGGGGAACCCGAGAACTGCTTTGCGACACCTAGCGGGCCAGCCGGCAGAGGGGGCGGGATTCGAACCCGCGGCTGACATCTCTGCCAGCGACCGCTTTCAAGGCGGTTCCGATCGGCCACTCCGGCACCCCTCCGTGCACGCCACGATGCAGGCCGGCGTACGACGAGGAGTCTAGGCGGGTGCCGCGTCGCGCCTACTCGGAGCCGCCCAGCTCGAGCTCGACCTCGTCGTAGGCGATGTCGTTGAGCCGCTGGACGTGGCGCCCGATGTCGGTCACCAGCCGCTTGAGCTCGAGGCGGACCTGCTCGACGTCGGGACTCTCGAGGACCGCCGGCCCCAGGGCGCCCAGGCGGCCGAGCAGGCTGTTGCGCTCACGGAAGGCGGTGCCGCCCCGGGCGGCCAGCCACCCGTCGTCGGGCGTGCTGGTGAACTCGATCAGGTCGTCGCGGACGGTGCCCATCCGTTGTCGCACCACCCAGCGCCAGTTGCCGAGCAGCACCCCCTCGAGGCGGGGCGCGTCGAGCGCGGCGTCGAGTGCGCGCAGCGCGGTGGTCATGCCTGCGGTCATCGTGGTCATGCCAACCTCCCGGGAGTCCCGGTGCGGGGGTTCGAGCATGACTCGCCGCGGGGCCGGGGACAAGGGCCGATTAGCACCCAATTCTCCTGTCTTGTTCAATCATCTCCATGACCCCCACCGACACGTCCGACTATCGGCTGTCGCGCCCCCTCGTCGCCCGGTTGGTCGGTGCCTACCTGGTCGTCTTCGCCCTGGTCGTGTTCGCTGCCACGGCGATCGTGGCGGCCACCGGCGTGGTCCCGCCCGATCTGCTCGCCGTGCTCCTGGTGCTCGGGTTGATCGGCCTCGGCGGCGTGAGCTCCTGGCTGCGCGCCAAGGCATACGTCGTCCGCCTGGACCCGGCCGGCTACGAGGTCCGTCTGGTCCGGGGGGCGGGGGTCAAGAAGGCCCGGTGGAGCGATGTCGAGGACGTTGTGACCGCGTCCCCGCGCGACATCCCCTGCGTGGTGCTGCGGCTGCGCGACGGGGGCACCACCACGATCCCCGTCGAGGCGCTGGCGGTCGACCGCGAGCAGTTCGTCCACGAGCTGAGGGCCCACCTCGACCGCGGCCAGGGGCTGCGGCCGCTGTAGCGGTCGGGGGTGACGCCCGGGGTGATTGGTCCTCGGCCCGCGCGCCCTTGTAGCCTGTGCGGGCTGTCCCGGGCCTGGCCCGGGAAATGCGGAGGAGGCGTCGCCTAGTCCGGTTTATGGCGCCCGCCTGCTAAGCGGGTTGAGGTTAGTAACCTCTCGCGGGTTCAAATCCCGCCGCCTCCGCCAGCGTCGGGTGCCTTTCGTCGGATGACGGAAGGCCCCTGACCCCCTCCCCGGCCCTCCCGCACGCCGGCCGGGTGCGGCAGCGTTGCAAGGACCTGCACTGCAGGGTTCTGCAATGCAGATATATGAACCAAGCATTCCCTCACGCCTTCCCGGGTCGCGCCCGCAAACTTTGAGTACGGGCCATTCCGTGGGCCCAAACATAGAAGGTGGGAACCCATGAACATCGCTCGCAAGGTCGTCATCGCCGTCGCCGCAGGGGCCCTCTCGGTGGGTCTGCTCGGAATCTCCGCACCGGCTCAGGCCCGGGACAGCAGCTGGGGCTGCGGCGGCTTCTGCCGCGTCGCCCGCTGAGCCAGGCGCATCACCTAGAACTTGAGACCCGGGCCCAACTGTCCCCCACTTGTTGGGCCTTCGCGCCACTCCCCCCGGCCGGTCTCAAATAAGGTGAGGGCGGTGACTCGATCCAGACTCGAGTCACCGCCCTCCCTGCATTTCAGCACACACGCCGCTCCCGCGCAGCCAATGCCTTGTCCGGCTTTTGCGCCCGCACGGGACCGGCCTCAGTCTCCGTCCTCGGCCCCGGA
>JAUYLL010000127.1 GCA_030698375.1 Nocardioides sp.
GCTGCGCGCGACGGCGCGCGCGGTCGGGTAGACGCCAGAGGCGCCTGCTCCGTCGATGATCAAAGCGGCGGCGTCGGCAGGCAAGGCCGCGGGGTGCAGGACGTACGGGGCAAGGAACACGCGTCGCAGCAGCGATGAGGATGCGACGCAGCGGCGCAGCCAGCCTGGGGAGCGAAGGCCGGCGGTAACGATTTCGGCGACGATCGCCCCGGCCTCCCGTGGCCGAGTAACGGTGAGACGCAGCACGCCGCGCATGGCAAGCAGGTCGCCGAACTGATAGACCGCGCCGCCGACCGATACGACCGCGTCGGCCAGGTCGGGGTGCCGACTGCCGACGCGCAGTGCGACCTGGCCCCCCAAGGAGTGCCCGACGAAGACCGCGCGACCTATCCCTAGGCTGCGGACGAGCTCGGCTGCGATGTCGGCGAAGCCCTCGAGGGTCACTCGGCCTTCGGGCGGCTGGGAATGGCCGAAGCCTGGGAGGTCTAGAACGAGCACGCGGCCGTGCTCGGCCAACCCGGGGACATTCTCCAGCCAGTTCTGCCATCGTCCGCCCATGCCGTGGATGAGGATGAATACCCGGTCTCCGGTGCCGACGTCGAGATAGTGCAGGCGCCGGCCCGCGACTGTCGCGTCGTACTCGTACCGGGACCAGTCGCGGTCACGCCAACCCGGCATCGCGGACTTCGCGTAATCACCGTCGGCGGGAACCCAGCCAATCATGTCGCGCCGCCGTCGCTGGTGGCGAGCAGTCCCAGCGCGAGCACTTCTCTGCCGACGGCGAGCAGCGGTCCATGGACAGATGGCCTTTCGCGACTCTCCAGTGCTTGATTCCAGTCACCACCCTCTATGGTCGTTTCGTCGATGTGCTCCCGGAGCGAAGACAGGGTGGCGCTCATCTTCTCGGCCTGTGCGTACCCCTCCCAAGACGCGCCGCCCGAGCGCCACGGCAGCGTCGAACACATCAAGCGGAGGCTGTCGCAGTGCGCCAACGAGGTGGCAGGGTCCGGTTGGGTGGTGAGGTCGCGGGAGCTGAAGATGCCTGCCCAGGTCTTCCGTGGACACATGGCGTGCGCGGTGCGGTGAGCCGTCGTATCCGGGATTGATGCCTCCGAGGGCATTCCTGTGAGAAGCCATCCGTCGCACTCTCGACCCTCGAGCAAGGCGAGATGGCCCGAGGACCACTTGCCCTCGAGGATACAAGTTCCGATCCGCACACGAGCATTCTGGCAGGGGTCGTCCCGTCGCAAACGCAAGTGATCTCTTCCGGGTTGACGGTGCCGGGCGTAGCGTCTGGTTCGCGGGTCCGGGAAGTGGCTGGTCCGAAGTGTCGATGAGCGGGAGCAGGTCGGCCGCGCTGGATTGAAGAGTCGCCCCGCATTGCCCTCCCGGGCCCGTTCCAACGTCCTCGCCGATGGCCCGTTGTGCGTCCTCGAGCAGCTGGCGGTAGATCGCGTCGGAGATCCTTCGCTTCAGGCACCGGATAGCTTCGAGGGACTTCTTGCCCTCGGCCCGCTTGCGTCGGTAGTAGACCCGGCCGTCGGTGTCGAGTCTGATGGCCAGCATGGTCTTGGCCTGACCAGTGGTGATGTCGCGTTTCGCCTGCCCAGTCAGCAGTTCTGCGAGCAGGGCCTGGAGCCGGTCGACGGTCTGGACCCGCCGCCGGGTGAGTGCCTCGCGGCGGTCGGTGAGCATCCGCAGTGCCTCGAGTTCACCGTCGAGCTGCAGCACCCGCAGGGTTGTCGTGCGGACCGCAACGGCAGCGACCGCGTGGGCGTCGGTCTTGCGGTTGTGGCCGGTGTCGAAGAGTCGGACGCGGGCAGCCGCTCGTGCCCGTCGACGACCTCGATCGTGGCTGACAGTTTGTGGGGATCTACCCCGATGATCACGTGCTCTGCGTGCTGTCCCATATGCCGCTCCGGCCTGTGCTCGATCCGATGTGGACGGCGAGGTGGGCATTGCTACTACGAGCAGGGCAGGCCCTTCTTGAGCCACGCCTCGTCACGGTGATCGGCGGGCCGCAGACCGATAGCGAGCCACACCAGAACAGCCGGTGGGCAGCCGCATAGAGAGCTTCCCGCCGATCACCTGGACCGAGTCTGGCCAGACGCCGGTCTAACGGAATCGTCTAGTAGCCGCCTTTGCATCAGCTAGGTAAGCGGACATCCAGCGCCGATGTGACCTGGGGGAAGAGGTCCAGCCCTCTCGGTTGTCAGATCCGTAGGCGGTGTTCCGAAGCCTCGTCCGCTGAGACACGTCAGGCACACTGCAGGAGTGTCCGACCCGCTGCGCAACCTGCTTGCCGCGCCGCCCGACCTCCCGGTCACCGCGGGCCTGGCCGCTCTCGAAGAGGCGCTTCGCACCCGCGGAGTCGCAGTGGTCCATGCACCGCCGGGCACCGGCAAGACGACCTTGGTCCCACCCGCGGTCGCCGAGGTTGTCGCCGGACGGGTCGTCGTCACCCAGCCCAGCCGCATCGCAGCCCGCGCTGCTGCCCGTCGGCTGGCGCATCTGCTGGGTGAATCGGTGGGCGAGACGGTCGGGTACTCCGTACGCGGCGAGCGACGCACCAGTCGACGTACACGTGTCGAGATCGTCACGACCGGTCTGCTGCTCCGGCGGATCCAGCATGATCCCGAGCTGGTCGGCGTCGGAGCCGTCGTGCTCGACGAAGTGCACGAGCGCCACCTCGACGCCGACCTGACCCTGGCGCTGCTCATCGACGTCCGGGCCAACCTGCGTGAGGACCTGTCCCTGGTGGCGATGTCGGCCACCATCGAGGCCGAACGGACCGCCGACTTGCTCGGCCGTGGTGACGGTCCCGATGGCCGCGACGAGCCCTGGGGTGCTCCGGTGATCCGCGTGCCTGGTGCCTTGCACCCGGTCCAAGCGGTCTGGTGCCCGCTGCCTGCTGGGGTGCGCCGCACGGGCGAGCGGGGGATCACCCCGGCCTTCCACGACCATGTCGCAGCGACCGTGCGTCGTGCGCTCGTGGAGCACGAGGGTGACGTCCTGGTCTTCGTGCCGGGTGTCGCGGAGGTCGAGGCGACCGTACGCCGCCTTGCCGGCGTCGACGCGGACGTGCACGCCCTGCACGGACGTCTGCCCGGCGCCGAGCAGGATCGTGTGCTCAACGAGGGCCCGCGTCGACGAGTGATTGTCTCGACCGCGGTCGCGGAGTCGTCGCTGACGGTGCCCGGGGTGCGTGTCGTGGTGGACGCCGGATTCTCGCGCGAGCCGCGCACCGATCACCGTCGCGGACTGGCTTCTCTGGTCACCGTCGCGGTGAGCCGGGCAGCGGCCGAGCAGCGGGCGGGACGGGCTGGACGGCTGGGGCCGGGCGCCGTGCTGCGTTGTTGGTCCGAGGCCGAACACGCGCACCTGGCCGCCCACCCGGAGCCCGAGATCGCCACCGCCGACCTGACGGCCTTCGCGCTGGAGGTGGCGTGCTGGGGCAGTCAAGACGTGCACGACCTGGCGCTGCTCGACCAGCCACCTACGCACGCACTGTCGGCGGCCAAGGAGGTTCTGGTGGATCTGGGGGCGATGACAGAGGACGGAAGAGCCACCCCGCGGGGCCGGGTGATCGCTGGAGTGCCGGTCGATCCCAGGCTGGCGCGTGCCCTCATCGACGGGGCTGGTCTCGTCGGGGCCAGGAGGGCCTCAGAGGTGGTCGCGATGCTGAGCGAGGACGTGCGCGCTCCCGACGCAGACCTGGTTGCTGCGCTCCGGTCGCTGCGCGCTGGCCAGCGGGCAGGATCGTGGCGCAGCCAGGTGACCCGGCTGGAGAAGGTCGTCGCGAAGCAGGGCGCCGCCGGCGACCGGACAGGGGCGTCGGACCAAGCCCGAGCACTTACCGATGATGTGGCGGTGGGGCTGGTGGTGGCCCTGGCGCACCCGGACCGGATCGCGCGCAAGCGCCCCGGTGCCTCGAACTACCTGATGGCGTCCGGGACCGGCGCGGCACTCGATCCGCGCGCCCCGGGGCTCCTTGCCGGGCTGGAGTGGCTCGCGGTCGGCGACGCGGAGCGGCGGCCCGGGCAACGTGAAGCCCGGATCCGAGCGGCGGCCCCGCTCACCGAAGACCTCGCACTGGAAGCGGCGGGGTCCCTGTGGACCGAGGTGGACGAGGTCACCTGGACCGGAGGACGGGTGCTGGCTCGCCGACGTACGCTGCTGGGCGCGATCGAGCTCGGTTCCGCCCCGCTCAGCGATCCACCGGCGCAGGCCGTGACCGACGCGATCCGAGATGCGGTCGCCAGCGAGGGAATCGCTCTCTTCGCCTGGTCGGAGTCGGCCACGGCGCTGCGCGCCCGCCTCGACTTCCTGCACCGTGCGCTCGGTGACCCGTGGCCCGATGTGAGCGACGTAGCACTGACGCAGAACCTCCAGTCGTGGATCGGGCCCCAGCTGGCGCGGATCCGCTCGGCCCAGGACCTTCGTCGCATCGACGTGGCTGCCGCGCTGCGGGCGATGTTGCCGTGGCCGCAGGCGGGCAGGCTCAACGATCTGGCCCCTGAGCGAGTGGAGGTCCCCAGTGGGTCGAGCGTGCGGATCGACTACTCCCAGGAACAACCGGTGCTCGCTGTGCGACTGCAAGAGGTCTTCGGCTGGACCGCAGTGCCGATCCTCGCAGATGGCAGGGTCCCGCTCCTGCTGCACCTGCTCTCACCCGCGCGACGCCCAACAGCCGTCACCGCAGACCTGGAGTCCTTCTGGGACAACGGCTACCCGGGCGTGCGTGCTGATCTGCGCGGCCGCTACCCCAAGCACGCCTGGCCAGAGGATCCCCGCAGCGCACCAGCCACCGCACGGACGAACACACCTCGCCCCCGACGTTGAGTGGTGGCGAGTTGAACCGCGTGGCGTGAATCTCCCCTCCTACAGGGGCGCGTTGCGGAGCGCTGCAAACCGCCGCCTGTGCCCCGGTTGGCTCCAGGCGGTGGTGGTGGGCTGTGTTGATGCGTGTTTCGATGGTGCAGCAGCACTGATGCTCCTAGCGAGGAAGTGCAACAGCGATGGCAGTGGCACCGCGCTACCAGGCAGACGCCGAGGCGATCCTCGCCACGCGGCACGACAACGGCGCGGACTTCTGGGCCACGTCCGACCGTCGGCTATCCAAGGGAGGGCCGTTCTCGACGCTTGAGGCTCCCACCCTGCTGATGGAACTCGGCTTGGATCCCTCCGAGCAGGTGCTGCGTGGGGCCGCTGAGTTGCTCTTGAGCACATGGCGGGAAGACGGCCGGTTCCGGCTGTCTCCGTCGGGCCCGATCTACCCGTGTCACACCATCAATGCCGCCCGGGTTCTGTCCCTCCTGGGCTACGCCTCAGACGACAGGCTGCACCGGACCTTCGACCGCCTGTTGGAGACGCTGCACGACGACGGCGGCTGGCGATGCAAAAAATTCAGTTTCGGCCGAGGCGCGGAGACGGAGTCTTCCAACCCAGGACCCACACTGGCGGCACTCGATGCCCTCCGGCTCGCGGGCCTGGCCGACCTCGCCCCGGCGGGCGCCGTCGACGTCCTGCTCGGTCACTGGGTCAGCCGCAAACCGCTCGGCCCCTGCCACTACGGCATCGGGACCCTGTTCCTGCAGGTCGAGTATCCCTTCGGCAGTTACAACCTGTTCGCCTATGTGCACGTTCTTTCCCACTACAACCAAGCACGGCGTGACCCGAGGTTCCAAGAGGCACTTGCAGCCCTCGAGTCCAGGCTGGTTGACGGCCACATCGTGGTTGAGCGAGTCCATCGCAGACTGACCGGGCTCGCCTTCTGTCGCAAGGGTGAGCCGACTGAGCTGGGAACGGCGCGCTACAAAGAGATCCTGGCAAACCTAAGTGACCGAAGAGAACCACCGCAGCCGCCATAGACCAGCGCAGGAAACGACAAACGCGCCCTCTCGTGCAGTTAGCAACGAAGATCCGCTCGCTGGCGGTCCTAACGGAATCGTCTAGTAGCCGCAAATGCCGCTGCGTGGCGGCGCCTCTGGCCGAGACTGGGTGAGAGAGCAAGCGACCTACGCCGCTCGCGCCGGGACTCGTCGTACGTGCCGGCGAGGTACTCGAGACGCCTGCACCAGCTCGAACTGGCTGCGGTCACCCAGGCCACAGCTCGCATGACGTCGTCGAATTGACCACCACCACTGCTGCTCGACTCACACACATTGTCGCGGGGTCCAGGGGTTTCGACCCACATCCTCGCGAGGGAGCAGGCGCCCTCAGGCCCTCCCGCGCACCAGGTACTGCATCTGGACCTCGTGCCCGGGGGCGACGCCGTGCTCGAGGTCGAGGGCGTGGATGGCCTCGAGCGGGGTGACGGTGACGTCGCGGAACCCGGCAGCGCGGACGCGGTCGGCGGCGGCGTCGATGGAGCGAGCCTCGGCGAGCGGGAGGGCAGCGCGGACTCCCGAGTGGTAGGCGCGTGCGAAGGCACCCTCGTCGTCGCCGTGGGCACCATCGGTGGCAGCGGGGTCGATGCCGTCGGGGAACCAGGTGCTGTCGACGGCGATGAGCACGCCACCGGGTCGGAGCAGGCGGCGCCAGTCCTGGAGTGCGGCGTCGGGCTCGCGCAGGGTCCAGAGCAGGTAGCGGCTGGTGATCGCGTCGAAGCTCGCCTCGGGGAAGTCGGGGGCAACGGCGTCGCCGGCCACGATCGTGGGCGCCAACTCTCCGCGACGGCGGAGGTCCTCGGCCCGCGTGCGTGCGATCGACAGCATCCCCTCCGCGTGGTCGGTGGCCGTGACCCGGTGGCCCAGGCTCGCGAGCAGGAAGGCGACGTACCCACTGCCCGTGCCGACGTCGAGGACATCGGCGGGAGCCGGCGGCAGGGCGGCCGAGAACGCCGCGCCCCACTCCGCACGGTCGAGCGCGGCCCGCTCGGGACGCTGCTGATAGGCGTCGTACTCCGGGGCGCGGCCGCTCCAATACTCGTCCAGGCGGGCCTGGACCTCAGGCGAGGTGCTCATGGGGTTCTCCGTGGGTCTCGTGGGCGGGGTGGAAGGCCAGGTGCGGGACGCCGTCAACGTCGAGGCGGTGCACACCGATGGCGTAGACCGGCTCGATGACCTCGGGCACCAGCACCGCGTCTGGGACGCCGTACGCCGCCACGCGTCCCTCGTCGAGCACCAACAGGTCGTCGCAGTACCGCGCGGCCAGGTTGAGGTCGTGCAGGACCACGACGGTCGCGGTGCCGTCACGAGAGCCGAGGGACCGCACCAGGCCGAGGACCTCGTGCTGGTAGCGGACGTCGAGGTGGTTGGTCGGCTCGTCGAGCAGCAGGGTGCCGGCACCCTGCGCCAGCGCGCGGGCGACGAGCACCCGCTGCCGCTCCCCGCCCGACAGGGTGGCGACCTCGCGCCGGGCCAGGTCGAGCGCGCCCACCCGGCGCAGTGCCTCCTCGACGATCGCGATGTCACCCGGGCCGGGCCGCTGGAAGGGACCCAGATGGGGGTTGCGGCCGAGCATCACCATCTCGGCGGCGCTCAACGGGGTCTCGGCGACGCCCTCGTCCTGGGCGACGACGGCGAGGCTCCGCGCGAGCGCGCGGGGGCTCGTCCCCTCCACGGGACGTCCGTCGAGCACCACGCTGCCGGCCTCCGGCACGGCGTCACCGGCCACCAGGCGCAGCACGCTGGTCTTGCCGCTGCCGTTCGGTCCGACGACGCCGAGGACCCGGCCCGCGCGCACGGTGAACGACACGTCGTCGACGACGCGGCGGGTGCCGTAGGTGAGCCGGAGCCCCTCGGCACTCAGCCGGGCCTCGGCCCCGGTCATCCGGACTCGCCCACGGCGGCGACGAGCCGGCGCAGCCCCTCGACCGCGAGCGGGGAGGCCGGCTCGGTGAAGTTGAACAGCTGGGTTACCAGGCGCCCCTCGCGCACCGCGGTGAGCTCACCGGCCCCCGGGAGCGAGGTCACCGCCCGCTCGACGACCGCGGGGTCGCCGTCGCTGTGCAGCAGGACGAGGACGTCGGGATCGCGCCCCAGGAGCTCCTCGACGCCGATCTCGAATACCCGCTGGTCGACGTCGCCGAACACGTTCTCCAGGCCCGCCGCCTCGAGCTGCGGGTGGGCCATGCTGTGGGTCCCATAGGCGTAGGTCACCCCACCCCCGACGGTCGGGTACAGGACGGCGGCGGTGAGTGCCGGGCCGCCCGCGGCGTCGGCGCGGACCTGCTCGACCTCGGCCTCGAGGGCGCTCGCGGCTTCCTCAGCCCGGTCGACCTCGTCGAAGACCTCCCCGTAGAGCCGCATCTGGGCGTAGATGTCATCCCAGCCCGGCTCCTGGTCCCACTCCGGGCAGAGCGCGGGCTCCTCGAGCAGCGGGATGTCGACGGCGGCCAGGGTGCTGCGCTCGAGGTTGTCGACCTGGCCGAGGACGAGGTCGGGCTCCTGCCCGATGACGACCTCGCGGGAGATCTGCAGGTGCCCGCTGGTGTCGGTGCGCTCGGTCAGCGACGGGACCTCCTCGAGGGCGGCGAGGGTCTCCTCGTCGTAGTACTCCGACGGGTACTGGCCCGCGCGCGCGACCACCTGGTCGAGGACGTCGAGCGCGGCGAGATAGGGCACTGACGCGCTCTTGAGCAGGACCATCCGCTCGGGGGCCGCGTCGAAGGTCACCTCGGCGCCGCAGTTCTCGACGGTGACGGGGTAGGCGCCCTCCGCCGGGGCCGCGTCCTGCTGGGTGCCGGGCTCCCCGCAGCCGGCGAGCAGCAGGGCACCCGCGGCCAGGGACGCTGACCACCGCGCGGTCCGGTGGCGGGGGGCGGAGTGGGGGCGTGCCGTCGTACGACGCATGGGGGCCTCTCGGAGAAGGGGGTCAGCCGGCGGTGGCGTGCAGCCGGCGCACGAGGACGAGGAGGAACGGGGCACCCACCAGCGAGGTGATGATGCCGATGGGGATCTCCTGGGGCGCCAGCAGGGTGCGCGCGACCACGTCGGCCCAGATCAGCAGGATCGCGCCCATCAGCGCGGCGACCGGGACGACGTGGACGTGCCGGGCCCCGACCGCGCGCCGGGCGAGGTGCGGGACGACGAGGCCCACGAAGCCGATGCTGCCCGCCGCGGCGACCACGACACCGATGCACAGCGACACCAGCACCAGCAGCCGGGTGCGCAGCGCCTCGGCCGAGCTCCCGAGCGCCCGGGCGGTGCCGTCACCGATCATGAGCACGTCGAGCTGGCGGGCCAGGAGCACCAGGACGAGGACGGTGAGCGCGACCACGGCGCCGACCACTAGGAGCGGCGAGCCCCAGCGGGCCAGCCCGAGGGAGCCGAGCAGCCAGAACAGCACCGAACGGGCGCCCTCGGCGGACCCCGAGGCGAAGATGAGGAAGCTGGTGGCGGCGTAGAGCGCGTAGCCGACCACGACCCCGGCCAGCAGAAGCCGGACCGCGGTCACCCGCCCACCGCTGCGCGCGACGCCGTAGACCAGGAGGGAGGCCGCCATCGCGCCGAGGAAGGCACTGGCCGAGAGCGCGTGCTGGCCGAGGCCGGCGGCGAAGCCGAAGAGGATGGCCGCCGCCGCCCCGCTGGAGGCACCCGAGTTGATGCCGAGCAGGTAGGGGTCGGCCAGCACGTTGCGCACCATCGCCTGGAGCGCCACGCCGCACACCGCGAGCCCCGCCCCGACCGCGACGCCGAGCAGCACCCGGGGGAACCGGACCTGCCAGACGATGGCGTCGACGGACGGCGCCCAGGTCACCGTCACCGGCAACCCGGAGCGGTCGGCCAGGATCCCTGCGACGACCGACGGAGCGACCCCGACCGAACCGGCAGCGACCCCGACGACCATCGACGCGACGAGCACCGCGGAGAGGCCGAGCAGCCAGGCGAAGGCTCGGCGGCGCCGTGCGTCGAGACCGAGCACGTCCGCCGGCGGCGCCACCGCGCTGACGTCGACCGGGCCCGTCCCCTGCGTCGTGGTCATGGCGCTCCGAACCGCTTAGTGGTGGTCTTCGTTGTTGCAAGTCTTTCGCAATAACATACGCGGTCCGACCAACCGTGGGTGCGCCGGGGGCGGGGAAGGGTCAGGCGGCCGAGGCGACGACGTCGCCGGCGCCGGTCTCGGCAGTCACCGGTCGCGCGGCGTCGACCGCGATGCCCAGCGCGACCTCCTCGAGCGCGACGGCGTCGCTGACCTCGCCGAGGATCTCCGAAAGCGGGACGTCGAGGGCCGCGCACAGCGACGCGAGCAGCTCCGAGGACGCTTCCTTCTGGCCACGCTCGATCTCGGAGATGTACCCGAGGCTCACCCGCGCCTGGGCGGAGACCTCGCGCAGCGTCATGCCGCGGCGCATCCGCTGGGACCTGAGCACCTCACCGAGCAGACGACGGAACAGGACCATGACTGCTCCTCCTCTACCTCGGTGACGGACGGCCAACCTAGCGGTGCAACGCAATGCTCAGCGTGGTTCTTCCCCAGCCTGTGTGTCCACACACCCACGTGCGGGGGCACCGACTCCTGGGGACGCCCCCAGCCTAGCCAGCCTCACCGACCACGAGTCGCAGGGCCCACGCCACGACCGCGTCCACGGTGGACGCCCGGATCTCGGCACGGGTCCCGGCGAAGGACAGCTCCCGGGCATGCACCCCGTCCGCGGTGGCGACCGCGACGTGCACCCGACCGACGGGCTTGCCCTCCTGCTCGACCGGACCGGCCACCCCGGTGGTGGCGAGCCCGAGGTCGGCGCCCAGGAGTCGGCGTACGCCGCGGGCCATCTCGGCCGCGCACGCATCCGAGATCACCCCGTCGGTGTCGACCGTCTCCTGGGCGACGCCGAGCAACGACACCTTGACGTCGGAGGCGTAGGCCACCACTCCCCCGCGGAACATCCCGCTCGCGCCGGGGGCGGCACTCAGCGCACCGGCCAGCTCACCTCCGGTGAGGGACTCCGCGCACGCCACGGTGAGCCCGCGCTGCTCCAGCACGGCGTGCAGGGCGGTGGCCACCTCGGCCTGGTCGTCGTCCGTGGGAATCCCTGTCATGCGGCACAGGCTAGGACAGTGCCGGGGCTGACTAGGACTCGGTAGTGGGCCGCTTCGCCGCCGTGGCGCGGCCCTTGCGCTGAGCGAGCGCGTCGCGGAAGAACTCGTAGCCGCTGGTGACGGTCAGGAGCACCGCGGCGCCCATGACGGCCGCCGCGACCCACCAGAGCACCTCGCCCGGAACGGCCAGCGCACCGCCGAGGTCGCGCAGCGGGAGGATGAAGAGACCCAGGGCCAACGCCTGCAGCGACGTCTTCAGCTTGCCGCTCTGGCTGGCCGGCATCACCGCGTGCTTCAACACCGACAGGCGCAGCAGGGTGACGCTCCACTCGCGGATCAGCACCAGGACAGTGACCCACCACCACAGCGCGCCGATGACCGACAGCCCGATGAAAGCCATCCCGGTGATCGCCTTGTCGGCGATCGGGTCGGCAATCTTGCCGAAGTCGGTGACCAGGTCGTGCTTGCGGGCCAGGTCGCCGTCGATCTTGTCGGTCACCATCGCGAACGCGAAGACGAGGAAGGCCGCCACCCGCCAGAGCTCGTCGGAGCCCCCGTCGTGCAGCAGCACCCACCCGAACACGGGGACCAGCAGAATCCGCAGGGTGGTCAGTGCGTTGGGGACGTTCCAGTTGCTCCCCCGCCGACCCACCGGGGTCCGTTCGCCGCGGGCGCGCTGCGGGCCACCGCTCGTGTCGTCGCTCACCTGCGCTCCTCCTCCGCCCGGGCCACCAGGTCGATGCCCTCGGCGGACACCACCGTCGCGGTCACGAAGTCTCCCACGGCGACACCCTCGAGCGGCCGGCCCTCGGCGTCGACGAGAACGGTGAGGCCGTCGACCTCGGGCCCCTGGTGCGCGCCCCGCCCCTCGACGAGCGGACCGTCGTCGCCCCCGAGGCTCTCCACGAGCACCGAGAGCGTCTCGCCGACGCGCTCCTCGGCGCGTTGGGCGGTGAGCTCCTCGACCAGGCGCGTGACGTGGTCGACGCGGTCGGCGACCTCGTCGTCGTCGTGCTTGTCGTCGTACGACGCGGCCTCGGTGCCGTCCTCGTCGGAGTAGCCGAAGACGCCCACGACGTCGAGGCGCGCGGCCTCCAGGAAGCCGCACAGGGTCTCCAGGTCCTCCTCCGTCTCCCCGGGGAACCCGACGATGACGTTGGAGCGCACCCCGGCGGTAGGCGCCTGGGCGCGCACCTGCTCCAGCAGCCCCAGAAACGACTCCGGGTCGCCGAAGCGGCGCATCCGGCGCAGGACCTGGGCGGAGGCGTGCTGGAAGGACAGGTCGAAGTACGGCGCCACGCCCGGCGTGCCGGCGATCGCCGCCACCAGCCCGGGACGGGTCTCCGCGGGCTGCAGGTAGGACACCCGGACCCGGTCCAGCCCGTCGACCGCGGCGAGCTCGGGCAGCAGGGTCTCCAGCAGCCGCAGGTCGCCGAGGTCCTTGCCGTAGGAGGTGGAGTTCTCGCTGACCAGGAACGCCTCGCGGACGCCCTGCTCGGCGAGCCAACGGGCCTCGACGAGCACGTCGGAGGGGCGGCGGGACACGAAGGAGCCGCGGAAGCTGGGGATGGCGCAGAACGAGCAGCGTCGGTCGCAGCCGCTGGCCAGCTTCAGCGGCGCCATCGGCCCTCCGTCGAGGCGGCGGCGCACGGCCCGCGGTCCCGAGGCCGGGGCGGCACCGACCGGAAGGTCGGGGGCCACAACCTGGTGGCCGGGCACGGCGGCAGCACTGCCGGAACGCTCGGCCGGGGCGATCGGCAGCAGCCGGCGGCGGTCGGTGGGGGTGTGCGGGTGGAGGACCTCACCGGCCAGCACCGAGCGGAGCCGGTCCGCGATCTCGGGGTAGTCGTCGAACCCGAGGACGGCGTCGGCCTCCGGGAGCGACCCCGCGAGGTCCTTGCCGTACCGCTCGGCCAGGCAGCCCACGGCCACGACCGCCTGGGTACGAGCACCGGTGCCCTTGAGGTCCGCGGCCTGGAGCAGGGTGTCGACGGAGTCCTTCTTCGCCGACTCGACGAAGCCGCAGGTGTTGACCACCACGGTGTCGGCGTCCTCAGGCTCCGCGACCAGGAGGAACCCCTCCGCCTCGAGGCGGCCGGCGAGCTCTTCGGAGTCCACCTCGTTGCGGGCGCACCCGAGGGTCACCATCGCGACGGTGGTCGGCGGGGCGGGAGCAGGGGGTGCGGGGGGCGCGGCAGGGGAAGTCATGGCCCTCCGAGTATGCCGGGTGGGCGCCTCGCGGGCCGAATCCCGTGGTTCAGCGGTACCGGCGCACTGCCGGCCCCTGGCTGTCGGTCTCCCCGAGCACGCCGCGGTCCCGCCCGCGGACGCTGACCTCGACGACCCCGGGGACGCTGGCGCGCAGCCGCACCGGCGGGGGGACGGCGAGGCGCTTGCGCTCGCCCAGCACCATCGGACCGCGGAAGAGGACGTTGCCCTCGCCGTCGCGGACCACGACCCGGCTGTCGGCCGTCGCCGTGAGCACGACCGGCACCGGCTCGGCCATCGCCGTCGCCGGAGGGATCTCCACCCGCGTGAGGCCGGCGGACCCGTCGAGCGTGGGCGAGGGGACCTCGTAGGTCGCCGGGTCGCCGGCGACGAGCCGGGCGACCCCCCAGACCAGCGCCAGGCTGAGCACCGCGGCGGCCATGAGCACCCAGTTGGGTCCGCCGGTGGTGCGGCGCATGCTGCCGGTCATGCCTGTGGCGAGCTCGGCCTCGAAGACTCGCCGGGCGTCGATCGGGGCGTGGGCGTACCGGGCGTCGAAGGCTGCCAACCAGGGATCAGACGACTTGCCGAGCACCCGGGCGATCGTGCGCAGGTGGCCGCGGGCGTACACGTCGCCGCCGCACGGCGCGAAGTCGTCGACCTCGACGGACTCCAGCACGTGCGGACGGATCCGGGTCCGGGCGGCGAGGTCGTCGACGCTCAGGCCGAGCCGGGTGCGGGCGGCGGCCACCTCGGGCCCGATGACCGGGTCGTGCGCCGGCCGGGCGAGGTCGTCGATGACCACGGGCGCCACCGGCTCACCGGCCTGCGCGATCGGGGTCACCCGGTTCATGGGCTCGGGGGCTGCCGGGTGGAAGAGGTCGACCGATCCCTGCCGACGCAGCACCCGCCCCTCGGGGAGGTCGCCCCGGGAGCGGTCCGCACCATCGGCGTCGTCGGCGTCGTCGTGGGCGTGGTCTCGCGCGAGGGCGGTCGCGCCCCACGTGGACTCGGCCACCACCTCGGCGCGCACGGCCGACTGGGTGGGCCGCAGCGGCACCGGGGTCGCCGACGCCGCCGGCGCCAGCGGAGGAAGAGGAGCACTCGGGGTGCGGGACGGCCGGTTCTCGCGGTCGGTGTCGCTGTCGACGTCCTGGTGACGGCCTCGGCCCACCCGGGAGACGAAGGTGGCGAGCCGGCCCGTCGCGGCGGCGAGCCGCGCGGAGCGGGGCGTCGTGCCGGCGACCTCGTCGGCGGGAGCGGGCTCCGGCTCCGGGTCGAGGGCGGTCGCGGTGTCGGCGAGGAGGGTCACGACGGGGCACCGGCCGTCGGACAGCTCGGTCAGGGCCGCCGCGGGGTCGCGGTCGGCGAGGTTCCCGGCCACTCGCACGGTCATGCCGAGCGGCACCGCGAGCGGGGCGCCGTACCAGGCCTGGGCGAGGCGGGCCTGGCGCCGGGCGCGGGAGTCGAGACCGGCCAGGGCGGTATCGAGGTCGGCCGGGACGAGGACGAGCCGGTCCTCGCGCAGCCGGCTGCGGGCCGGGAGCAGGACCACACGGTCCAGCGACTCCCAGGGCAGCCCGCGCCAGACGGTGCCGAAGCGCAGTCGCACCCCGAGGTCGTCGGCGACCACGAGCGGGGTGCGCCCGTCGACGAAGGCGGACAGGTGGTAGGCCGCCACGAACGTCAGTACGGCGCAGACCACGCCATCGACGAGCGACCCGACCTCGACGGCCCGCACGAGGAAGCCGAGGGCGAGGCCCGCGGCAGCGACGCCGAGCAGCGCGGAGAGGCCGCTGCGCCGGCGTACCTCCCAGGTGGCGTCGCGGTCCTGCTCGGGGTCCGCGGAGACCCAGTGGTCGGCCTGGTCGGCGTGATCGGCGTGGCCGGCGTCGCGTCCGTCGGTCCTGGTGCTCACTGCTCCCCCTGCAAGGTGGCGATGACCCCGTCGAGGTCGTCAGGCTTGATGAGGACGTCGCGCGCCTTGGAGCCCTCGCTGGGCCCTACCACGCCACGGCTCTCGAGGATGTCCATGAGGCGTCCGGCCTTGGCGAACCCGACCCGGAGCGTGCGCGGCAGCATCGAGGTCGAGCCGAACTGGGTGGTGGTGACGAGCTCGATCGCCTGGACCACGAGCTCGAGGTCGTTGCCGATGTCGTCGTCGAGGTCGCGCTTGGCGGCGGCCGGTGCCGTGACGTCCTCGCGGTACGTCGGCTCCAGCTGCTCCTTGCAGTGGCGGACGACCTGGGCGATCTCGGCCTCGGTGACCCACGACCCCTGGACGCGCACGGACTTCCCGGCCCCCATGGGCAGGAACAGCCCGTCGCCCTGGCCGACCAGCTTCTCCGCACCCGGCTGGTCGAGGATCACTCGGCTGTCGGCGAGGCTCGAGGTCGCGAACGCGAGCCTCGAGGGGACGTTGGCCTTGATCAGGCCGGTGACGACGTCGACGCTGGGGCGCTGCGTGGCGAGCACCAGGTGGATGCCCGCGGCACGGGCCAGCTGGGTGATCCGCACGACGGCGTCCTCGACGTCGCGGGGCGCCACCATCATGAGGTCGGCGAGCTCGTCGACGACCACCAGGAGGTACGGGTACGGCGTCAGCACCCGCTCGCTGCCGACCGGTGGCTGGATCTTCCCGGCCCGCACCGCCTTGTTGAAGTCGTCGACGTGCCGGAAGCCGAACGCGGCCAAGTCGTCGTAGCGCATGTCCATCTCGCGCACGACCCACTGGAGGGCCTCGGAGGCCTTCTTCGGGTTGGTGATGATCGGGGTGATCAGGTGCGGGATGCCCTCGTAGGCGTTCAGCTCGACCCGCTTGGGGTCGACCATGATCATCCGCACCTCGTCGGGCGTGGAGCGCATGAGCAGCGAGGTGATCATCGAGTTGATGAAGCTCGACTTGCCCGAGCCGGTCGCACCGGCGACCAGCAGGTGGGGCATCTTGGCGAGGTTGGCAACGACGAACCCGCCCTCGACGTCCTTGCCCAGCCCGACGACCATCGGGTGGTGGTCGGCACGTGCCGTGCCGGAGCGGAGGACGTCGCCGAGGGAGACGATCTCCTTGTCGGTGTTGGGGATCTCGATGCCGATCGCGGACTTGCCGGGGATCGGCGAGAGGATCCGCACCTCGGCCGACGCCACGGCGTAGGAGATGTTCTTCCCGAGCGCGGTGACCTTCTCCACCTTCACCGCGGGGCCGAGCTCGACCTCGTAGCGGGTGACGGTCGGGCCTCGGGTGTAGCCGGTGACCTGCGCGTCGATGTCGAACTGCTCGAGCACCTGGGTGAGCCGGTCGACCACGTCGTCGGAGGCCTTGGAGCGCGCCTTGTGCACGCTGCCGGGGCGGAGCACGTCGTTGGCGGGCAGCGAGTAGGTGACGTCGCCGGAGAGCGCGAGCTGCTCGACACGGGCGGGCAGCGGGGTGTGCGGCGGCGCCTCCTCGACCTCGCTCCTGGTGGGAGCGGCCGCCGGGTCGTCGAGCGGGACGTCGACGGACGGGTCGGTGGCGCCCTTCTTGCGGCGCTTGGCCAGCTCGCGCTCGGCGATCACCGGGGAGTCGTAGGCGTCGGCCCCCTCGGGCTCGACGTCGTCGCCGTCGGCCATCGAGCCCTGCCGACGGCGTGGGCGGCGCCGCTGCAGCGCGGCCGACTCGTCGGGGACGGCGACCGTGGCGTCGGCGTCCTCGCCGTCCGCCGGCGTACGGCCCAGGAGGCGGTCGCGGAGCTCCGCGAGGCGCCGGGGCACCTGGTACACGGGGGTCGCGGTGATCACCAGCACACCGAAGATGGCCAGGAGCAGCAGCAGCGGGACCACGACGTACGGGGTCTGCAGGAGGTCCAGCAGCAGGGTGGCGACGACGAAGCCGATGGCGCCACCGGCGTCCTGGAGTGCCGAGACGTCCCCGTCGACGGGACGGGGGGCGCCGTTGGCGACGTGGACGAGACCGAGGACCCCGAACAGGAGCGCGGTCCAGCCGATGACCTGACGCCCCGCCGGACCGTTGGTCTCGGGGTCGCGCATGTTGCGCCAGGCGACGACGCACAGCAGCAGCGGCACGAACCAGCCGACCAGGCCGACCGAGCCGGCGACGACGGTGCGGACCGTCTCCCCCACGAACCCGGGGATCTGCCACCACACCGAGGCCGCGACGACGAGCGACAGGGCCACGAGCAGCAGGCCCACGCCGTCGCGTCGCTGCTCGGGCTCGATCTCGCGGGCCGACGAGCCGAGCGCACGCGCGCCGGCTCCGACCACGTGGGCCACACCCAGCCAGGCGGTGGCCACAGCGCGGCCGACCCCTCCTGCGAGCGTGGCGATAGGGCCAGGACCGTTGCGGACCGCCCGCGGCGCCGGTCGCGAGGTCGTCCTCGACTTCGAGGACGACTTCTTCGACGCCGAGGAGGAACGCCCTCGTGCCTGGCTGCCGGACGACCGGGACCGCGAGCTCGACGCACGCCCGGAGGACGTGCTCTTGCTGCGCGACCCCGGTGGGGAAGACGTACGGGTCGCCATGCTCACGAGACTAGGCCAGAGTCACACCAGTCCCATGCTTCACACGCCGCGCGGCGTGGCGGCCGCTCTGCTGTCAGGCGAGCCCGAGCACCCACGGACGGACCACGAGCAGTGTGGGGAGCAGCAGGACGGCGACCGAGGCCAGGTAGAGGAAGGTCGCGCGCGCCACCCCCGACCAGCCGGCACCGGGGTCCTCGATCGCCGCGACCCGGGCGACGATGCCCGCCCCTGCCCCCAGGGCAGCCTCCGGGGTGCGGCTCCCGGCGAGGGCGGCCAGGGCCCGGAGCAACGGAGCAGGGCCGGTACGGCGCACCGCCGCGGCGTCGGCGAGCACCTCGACGAGGAGGGTGACCTCGCGCAGGGCCGCAGCGCTCGACACGTAGCGCGGGAAGGCGCGGTGCAGGACTCCGAAGGCCTCCAGGACCAGGTCGTGCCGAGCGCGCAGGTGGGCACGCTCGTGGGTCAGCACCGCCTCGAGCTCGGCCGGGGACAACCGGGCCACGGCCCCCTCGCTCAGCACCACGCGCGCGCCGAGAAGCCCCGGGAGGCAGTAGGCCACCGGGACCTCGTGGCCGATCACCGACACCCCCTCGCGACGTTCCGCGAGCACGTCCACGAGGGCGCGGTGTCGTCGACGCAGCGACCGCACGCCCACCCCGACACGGTGTCCGCTGAGCAGCAGGCGCCCACCGACGAGGCCCGTCAGGCCGAGGGAGACGGCGGCGAGCACCCAGGCGGACGGTCCGGGCTCCTCAGCCAGCACCAGGACCGTCACCAGGGAGAGGCCGGAGCCGAGCGCGGCCAGGACCGCGGCAAGGGCGACGGACTGCCACAGCATCATCGCCGCACGCGGCGTCCGGCGCAGGCCGGTCGCCCGCGCCAGCAGCGCCGGGACCGGGCCGGCGAGCAGCAGTGCCAGCGCCGCCAGCACCAGGGGCACGAGCGCAGGGTCCACCGGGGCCTATCCCTCGAGACGCGCCAAGGCGTCGCGCAGCGCCGCGCGCTCGGCCTCGGTGGCCTCGCCGACGAAGGCGACCAGGGCGTCGTGCGAGTCCTCGGCCACGCTGCCCAGGGCCTGCCGCATCAGGTCGGCCGCCATCTCCCCGCGCGACCCGGCGGCGCGATAGCGGTAGGCCTTCTCGGCGCGCTCCTGCTCGACCAGTCCCTTGGGGACCATCCGTCCCAGCACGGTCATGACGGTGGTGTAGGCGGCGTTGCGCTCGGCAGCCAGAACGTCGTACACCTCGCGCACGGTCCACCAGCCCTCCGCACCGTTCTCGGACCAGAGCACCTCGAGGACGGCACGCTCGAGCTCACCGACGCGGGGGCCGCGCGCCCCGGGCTCCTTGATCTCCGTCATGTGACCGATCCTACCTACAGCCCGTCGTACGACACCTCGTAGTATTTACTACAGTTCGTAGTTGAGAGGGTGCCGACGGCGCCCCCGAGCCCAGGAGGCCGGCCTGTGGAGGTCGTCGACATCGCGCGGTGGCAGTTCGGGATCATCACCGTCTACCACTTCCTCTTCGTGCCGCTCACGATCGGGCTCACGCTGATCATCGCGATCTTCGAGACCGCCTGGTTGCGCACCGGCCGCCCCGAGTACCTCCGGCTCACCAAGTTCTTCGGCAAGCTCTTCCTCATCAACTTCGCCCTCGGGCTCGTCACCGGCATCGTCCAGGAGTTCCAGTTCGGGATGAACTGGTCGGACTACTCCCGCTTCGTGGGGGACGTCTTCGGCGCCCCCCTGGCCATCGAGGGGCTGCTCGCGTTCTTCCTCGAGTCGACGTTCCTGGGCCTGTGGATCTTCGGCTGGGACAAGCTGCCTCGCGCCCTCCACGCGGCGTGCATGTGGATCGTGCACGTCGGCGTGCTGTTCTCGTCGTGGTTCATCCTCGCGGCGAACTCGTGGATGCAGCACCCCGTCGGCTACACCTACAACGCCGAGAACGGACGAGCCGAGCTCGTCGACTTCTGGGCGGTGATGGTCAACAAGGTGCAGCTGGTCACCTTCCCCCACGTGGTGCTGGCGGCGTACATGACAGCCGGCGCGTTCGTCATCGGCATCAGCGCCTGGCTCTACGTCCACCACCGCCACGGGGCGGCCGACCGGACGAGCACCGATCCGGGCGTGGTGGAGACCGCGCGCACCGACCGGGCGATGTACCGCACGGCGATCCGCCTCGGCGCGGTGTTCATGGTCGTCGGCGGGATCGGGGTCGCCGTCTCCGGTGACATCCAGGGAAAGATCATGACCGAGGTCCAGCCGATGAAGATGGCCGCGGCCGAGGGGCTGTACGAGACCCACGAGTCGTGCGCCCCCTTCTCGATCCTCACCGTCGGCACGCCCGACGGCCGGGAGGAGAAGTTCGCGCTCACCGTCCCCTGCCTGCTCTCCTACCTAGGCACCGGCAGCTTCGACGGCGAGGTCCAGGGCATCGACGAGCTGCGCGAGACCTACCGCGAGGAGTACGGGCAGGACCCGGGCGCGGCGTACTACACGCCTGGGGAGTACGTCCCGAACATCCCCGTCACCTACTGGTCCTTCCGGTTCATGATGGGTCTCGGCGCTGCGGGAGCGGTCGGCGGGTTGGTGGTGCTGTGGCTGACGCGCCGCCGCAACGACGGCGCCACCCTGCCCCACTGGGTCGGGCCCGTCGGGATCGCCCTGCCCCTCGCGCTCGTCGCCGCGAACTCGTTCGGCTGGATCTTCACCGAGATGGGTCGCCAGCCCTGGGTCGTCTTCGGGCTGATGACGACCGAGCGCGGGGTCTCCCCCGGCGTCAGCGTCACCGAGGCCCTGATCTCGGTGATCGTCCTCACCGTGCTGTACGCCGTGCTCGCCGTCGTCGAGGTCGGACTGCTGGCGAAGTTCGTCAAGGCCGGACCCGAGCCGTTCACCGAGCCCCCGGACCCGGGGTCGCCCGACCACGACCGCGACGCCCCGTTGACCTTCGCCTACTGACGTCCGCCTCCGACCTTCCACCGACCTGCCACGAGAGGCACCGCCATGATCCTCGGCCTCGAGCTCACCACCGTCTGGTTCATCCTGATCGCCGTCCTGTGGATCGGCTACTTCACCCTCGAGGGCTTCGACTTCGGCGTCGGCATGCTCCTGCCGGTACTGGCGCGCGACGAGACCGAGCGAAGGGTCCTCATCAACACCGTCGGTCCTGTCTGGGACGGCAACGAGGTGTGGGTGCTGGTCGCCGGCGGCGCCACCTTCGCCGCCTTCCCCGAGTGGTACGCCACGCTCTTCAGCGGCTTCTACCTGCCACTGCTGCTGATTCTGGTCGCCTTGATCGTGCGCAACCTCGCCTTCGAGTACCGCCACAAGGGCGACACCGCCCAGTGGCGGGCGCGCTGGGACGCGGCGCTGATCCTCGGGTCGTTCGTCCCGGCGCTGCTGTGGGGCGTCGCGTTCGCCAACATCGTCCGTGGGGTCCCGATCGACGCCGACAAGGAGTTCACCGGCACCCTGTTCACGCTGCTGAACCCCTTCGGGCTGCTCGGCGGGGTGGTCACGCTGCTGCTCTTCCTGACCCACGGGGCGATGTTCGTGGCGCTGAAGACCGACGGGGAGATCAGGCACCGGGCCCGCGCGCTCGCCGTACGCCTCGGGATCGCCGCAGCCGCGGCCGCCGTGGTCTTCCTGACCTGGACCCAGGTCATCACCGGATCGGCCGGGTCCTCCATCGCCTTCATGCTGGCAGCGGCAGCGCTCGTCGCCGGCATCGGAGCCGCGGCCCGCGGGCGCGAGGGCTGGGCCTTCCTCGGCACCTTCGTCACCATCGCGCTCGCGGTGGCCGGTCTGTTCCTCGCGCTGTTCCCCGACGTGATGCCCTCGACCACCGACCCGGCGTTCTCCCTGACGACCACCAACGCCGCCGCCACCGACTACACGCTGACGGTGATGACCTGGGTCGCAGTGGCGTTCACGCCGATCGTGCTCGGCTACCAGACCTGGACCTACTGGATCTTCCGTAAGCGGATCTCCACCCGCCACATCCCCACCGACGAGCTCGCCGGCGCCCGCTGATGCGTCCCTTCGACACCCGCCACCTGCCGTTGCTGGCCCCGGCCAGGGCACCACTGTCGGTCTCGGTGGCCGCGACCACGGCCCACGGCCTCCTCGTCGTCGCCCAGGCGTTCGCCCTCGCCTGGCTGGTCACCACGCTGGTCACGGCGCCGGGCGGGGACGGCTGGCACCGCCCCGCCGCCGCCGTGGCCGTGGTGGTCGGCGCCCGCGCGCTCAGCAGCTGGGTCGCCGACGCCGCGGCCGCCCGGGCGGCCCTCCGGGTCAGCGCCGCGTTGCGGAGCCGCGTCCTGCG